>JAKVOA010000001.1:0-22500 GCA_022483045.1 Oscillospiraceae bacterium
GACGGTTGTATTGATGTCAAGAGTTGAGGGAAAATAGGCGCGAAATCCCTTGATTTCAGGGCATTTTCGGGTTTGGAGGAAAAGCAGTTGAGGAGCGCATAATCCCCTGAGGAAACTCGTTCAAGGTTGTCAAGCAGAACGCCTTGTTACGAAGATTGACATTCAGTTGGCGAATTAGATGTTTTTCGCAGTGTTTAGACTGTGGATTAGATGTTTTGCCGC
This sequence comes from Oscillospiraceae bacterium, assembly GCA_022483045.1. NCBI lineage: Bacteria > Bacillati > Bacillota > Clostridia > Eubacteriales > Oscillospiraceae > Oscillospiraceae bacterium. The sequence continues at coordinate 223 of JAKVOA010000001.1, forward strand.
TGAGTGAGCGGATTAGATGTCAATGTAAACAAACTGGAATTTGTAATATAGTTTATGACGATTGAATTTCGATTTCATTTATTATTTAGAGATGACTTATGATTGATTTTGCACATATAAAGAAAGCTCGATCATTGATAATAGTATTAGTCTCTGTTTCACTTATGTTTGTAGGATGCTGGTATTATTTTACACATAATAAAAGTTATGAAAATGATGCAATAGAAAAATGCGATTATGTATATCTTAATGGCGTCCAATATATTGAAACATCTTATGAAGAACTGGGAAGTTATACTATATCGAATGTCATTATCTGTAAAACTGACAGAGGAATGATACTGTATGAGATAGAGCAATATCCTGATTATGAGTATATTGCAGGGTATCAGGCTTGGGATGGACAAATATTTAAACGAGTTGATTAAATATTTGTTGTTAAATTGAAATTCAATAGAGTAACAAATCCCGAGTTGTCGGGATGTTTAGAAATTTGAAGTTGACGAAGCGAGAATTGATTTTTATGAAGATTGAAAAAATGTCAAAAGGAATCATTCGTTGTAATTGGAAAAGAAGGTTCAACGTTAGATGGTGTAGGGTTTATTCAGAAATTGTGGAAGGAAGCAAATGAACATTTTGAAGAAATAGAACAGTTAGCGAAAAAAGATGAACAGGGCAACCTGGTAGGAATGTGGGGAGCAATGTCGGATTTCACACATTCCTTTCAACCGTGGGAGAATAATTTTCAAAATGGACTTTACCTTGCTGGAGTAGAATGTAAGCAAGATGTAGATGCACCAGAAGGATGGACAAAGTGGATTATCCCAGCATATGAGTATATTTATGTAGCGTGTGATAATCTGGATACTTTTCCAGAAGTAATTAAATATATGGGCGAAAATAATATTCCTTTAGCGGGTGCGGTACATGATTTTTCTGATCCTCAGACGGGGAAAAATTATATGTATTATCCTATTAAAAAGCTGTAATTAATTAAGTGTACAAAATTTGAATTTGATGTTATCGGGTGAGATTATTTATATTTGGAAGGATAGATCAATGAAAAAAATTATAATGGGATTGCTGTGCGCAATTGCATCCGTTTGTGTCGTGTGCATTTATTTCGCTGGTGGACAAATAGGTGCTTATAGTTGGAATATTGCAGTATTCATTTTTGCTCCTATTGCGATAATAGCAATCCTAATGCAAATACCCGTTCTGATTTTTTCGCTGTGTAAAAAGAAAAAAGCAGTTTGCATTGGTAATTCCCTCCAGTTTACGTGCCATTTTGTGATACTGTGATAAACCATCTGTCATAAGGATTCCTTGAAAATCCTTGTAATACTCCTTTGGATGATCGCTGTGCCTTGTTTTCTGGTACTTGTACACGATAATCTTCGGGACTGGACTCAGTTCGCCAGTGATGTGAACCCACATATAGCTTTTGCTTCCGGCAGGTCTATCATCATGAATTACTTCTATAGGAGTTTCATCAGCTTATATACCAGAAGTAAATATCTTTTCGCAGACCATACCGTCCAGTTTGACATGGTCTGTTTGGAAAGATTTAAACCATTTGTTTGAAACTCTCTTGAGATTCGATCAAGAGGATTACTGTTTACATACTTTGTATTAATAATAGTTGCTTCTAACGATGCTGTTGCAATACTTCCACGAAATAGTGTATTAGGATGATCTCCGCGCAAAAACTCATCCTGACGAAGTCCATCTGTACCTACATATACTTTTACGATGTGTTTCTCCGCAATCCATTTGGCTGGTTCAAAGCGAAGCTGCCAAAAAATTTCATCTGGCATGCTTGGCGGGTATTGAAGCGGCGTTGTGCCGTCTGGCTTGAGCAGCTGCCACTTTCCACTGGTCAGGGACGGCTCAATCGAAAGAATGCTCTCAGAAAACGCCTGTTCGCTGATGATTTCCCGCATTTCTTCTTTTGTGACCGGGTGCTGCACTGCCGCTGCAGCAGCTTTTTTTTTCATTGTAGCATATTGCCTGCAGAAAATGCACTTTTTTATCTTTTCTGCCGCAGAAAGCTTGTCGTAGGAAAGGCGCAATGCTATGATAGGAAAAAGTTCTGCGCTGTTTCGGTGCGGGCACAGCAGAAACCAGACAACCCCAAACAGGAGGTTCCTTATGAAAAAATGGTATGCAGAAGAATACGAATGGAAAATTGAGGTGACAGGCTTTCTTCACGGCGATCACACCGAGCGGTACTGCCGCAACGGCGAGGAAGTAGGGGACCAATACACCTGCACGTACGGCTGCCCTGTCAATGCAGCGGGGCAGGGAATCTGCTCTAAAACGATGCTGCTCATGTTCCCAATTATGGAGGCTGTCAGAAGCGGCGGAAACTTAGAGAAAATCGGCGGCAGCAGCCAATACTGCAAAGACATTGTCTGCCCGGACGGCTGTGTGATGTTCCGCATGACAGCAAAAAAATGCGGTGGCGAAAACTTCTATACAGGCAGATTTTTCGATTCTATTTAGCTTTTTCAACAAGAAGGCGCGGGGCGGCTGCAGGCTGTCAGAAAGGATGTTGTGATGAATCCATCCATGATTCCGTATATCAATACACTGGGGCGCTTCTGCGGCGTGCGGGACGTGCCGGTGCTTTCGCAGCATGCGCTGTATGAAAAGTACGGCTTTCCCACTGCGGATCTCATGGTGCTGTTTGGGGGCAGCATTTTGTGCGGCGGCGATGTTCTCGCAGTCGCTATGAAAGAAAACGTCGCCAAGTGCTATATGATTGTGGGAGGCGTGGGCCATACGACACAGGCACTGCGTGACCGGGTGCAGGCGGCTTTTCCGGGCTGGAACACCGCCGGTTTGCCAGAGGCAGAATTATTGAATGGCTGCCTAAAAAGAAAATACGGCCTGTCAGCGGATTTGCTGGAGTGCCGCTCGACAAATTGCGGAAACAACATTACGTTTTTATTGGAATTATTAAAGAAGCAGCACATGAATATCCATAGCTGTATTCTGATGCAGGACGCTTCCATGCAGCGCCGGATGGCAGCAGTTATGCGAAAGGCCCGCCCTGATATGACCATTATCAATTATGCTTCTTACAATGTGCAGGTGGTCGAGCAAAACGGCCAGCCGGCCTTTGAGAGTACACCCAGCGGCATGTGGAGTATGGAGCGTTATGTTACCTTACTGATGGGGGAAATCCCCCGTTTGGTAGATGATGAAAATGGATACGGGCCAAACGGCAGGGGCTATCTTGCACATGAAGATGTTCCCGATTCGGTTATTCACGCTTACCAAATGCTGAAGCAGTATGATCCTGCGCTTGTGAGAACGGCCAACGCTGCATATGCAAAACCCCGGTGACAGGCCGACCGCCTGCTGTAAAAAAGCGCCCTGTGCACTTCTTTTATGCTTTGGTTTGTTAAGCTGGCACATGATAAGTAAAACAGGAGGAACCATGGACTACAAAGTGATGTCAGAGGCAGATATTGATTCTGTCATTCCCATGTATCTTGCGTATTATAATCAAATCGATGGCAGCAAGTGGACCTATGAAACAACCTATAAACGAATTCACCAGGCCGTTTCGCGGGAAGATTCCTACTGCCTGCTTTTACAGGGGGACTCCTGCCCGCTTGCCTTTGCAATGGGTTACTGTGAGCAGTACGATGATCTTTCCGCCTATGATTTGGTAGAAATCGTGGTTGCTCTGGAAAACCAAAACAAGGGAATTGGCACGGCGCTTATGCGTGAACTGGAAAAGCGGGTCAAGGCGCTTGGTGTTTCCATGATTCAGCTGCAGTCGGAAAATGACCAGATGCATGAGCATTTCTACGAGGAAAAGCTGCAATTTCAAAAAGCGGGAAACTTTATTTTGATGAGCAAATGGATTTGAGTACAGAGAGAAGCACGGCAGACGGCGAAACACTCCAAAGACGCTTGCATAACGCGATAAAGCCTTTTATGGAGCGCAATAGGTATCGGGACAGCGCGGGCTGGTGGGTCAAAGAAACAAAAGGGGAGGGTACAGCATTGCCTGCTTTATGATACCCCTCAAAAAGCACAAAAGGTGTGCATTTCACCGGCAGATTCCTGCAGACAGCAAAAGAGCCCGCTTTAGCGGGACTCTGTGCCTGCGCACTTTCTCAAAGCTGTAAACAGGAGAACGATGGATATGGTCAGAATGGTGTGGCTGATGCCCGCCATTCCGGAGATGGCGGCAGAGGCACCGGCAGAGAGCGAGGTGACAAGCACTTGATGAATCCCCCGGACAAAGAGCATGACGACCATGAACGGAAGCCCGATAGGATAGAGAACCATAAAACAGCGGAAAGATTTTTGGCTTTCCAGGTGCCATTTGTCCGAAAACAGGGCAATCAGCAGAAACACAACGGTGCCTAGGAGAAACAGATGGACATGCGTAAAAGCAAGCGTGGTGCGCCCCGTAAAGCCATAGAATTTTGTAAATTCCCGGTAAAAAACGCCGCAGGCGATTGCAGCGACTGCGTAAAGAAACGAGAGATTTATGTATTTTTTCATTTTGCAGTGCTCCTTTTCATATCCAAAAATCCAATCAGCACGGCCCAGACATAGGCGCAGGTCTTTGGCAGCATCAGCGCGCCAATGGCCGGTATCTGCTCGGCAAAAAGCACCACGGGTAGGTAGCAGGCAAAGCTGAGCGTAATCGCGAGCCACATATGGCGAAACGGCCGGTCCCCTTTTTTGCGGGACTCTGTGAAGAACAAAGCAATGAGCAGAACCCCGAGCACCGCAAACGGAATGTTGCGGTAAATACCCCAGGAAAGCGGGGCGCTGGCGCTGGTCCACGCATTTTGCGGGAACAGGCAGAGCGCAATGCGCGCGGCGGAAAGAATCCACACAGCGGCAGTCAGCCCGCTTTGGCCGTGCACGCTGTACCGCCTGCGCCAAACATAGTAGAGCAGGATATAAAAGACGGTCATCGTGATGGAAGTCACAAATTTTCCAATGCCGAGCGCGGCGGTGTGCTGCGCAAGCCCGTCTGTACACAGGGCAAAGACGCGCGGCACCAGGTGAAAAGCGTCGCCTGCGCCCAGGGTTACCGCCATCATGCCGAAAAGCCGGTACTGCGTGCCGCCCCTGCTCCTGCGGATCATCAGGACGCCAAGCGTCAGTACGGTGATTAAATAGGCAATGTCAAAGACCGTTTCTCCGATAGCCATGTTGGTTTCTCCTCTTTTTGTTTTGTGTATGGTGCGGCCTGCCGCTTTCAGTAAAGCAGCTTTTCAATCAGACGAATGAGATAATCGCAGGACGGTGCCTGCTTTGCGCCGAGCAGCAGCAGATTGTCGAGCACAAAGCCGACAAAGGCCTTTGGCGCAAAGGCACTGTCAAAGACCCCCGCACGGGCAGCGGGGTCGCTGTGCAGCGCGCACAGCAGGGCTTCGCGAATGTGCCCTAGGTACTGGTCCATGGCGCGCCGGCCCTCTGCTTTTTCAGATTCGGCAAAAGCGGAAGCATGCTGCAGGAAAAAAGAAGGGTATTCTGTGCACCCACTGCGGATACAGCGAAAAATCCAGCGGACGCATTCGCGAAAGTCGTCCGGCGTTTTGCAGCCCTCTGCTTCGTGAAAGATGTGCTCCCATATTTTTCCCACTGTGGCGCTGATGAGGTCTGCTTTTGACGGAAAGTACCGGTACACGCACCCAACCGAAACACCACATTCCTTGGCGATACTTCGTATATTCAGGGACTTTAGCCCCTCTTCGGACGCAAACTTCAGGCTTGCGCGCAGAATCTCTTCTTTCGATGTGGCAGTGTGGTTCAAAGAATCGCCCCCAAAGTGAACTATGTTCAGTATAGCGCGTTTTTCGTTTTCGTCAAGTCCTTTTTTACAAAAGCAGGTGTGCCACGCACCAAAAATCCAGTATCAAGAAAAAAGCAGAAAAAATGAGAATTTCCCTTTCGCTTATCTTTCAGGAAATGCCCTTCCAGAGTATCCGAAGATAAGCAGAACAGGGCGCTGCAAAGGCGCTGAAAAAGCCCAGAAAGCCCTGAAATTTGAGCATTTTTACGAATTTTAAAAACCTTTTACAGAAAGCTTGCACGCGGGAATTGCCTCTGTTATAATGAAGGCGATTTCACGGCAGGGTGTTCGTAAAAATTGCGGAGGTGCAGACATGAAAATCGAAAATATCGACGACGTAGATTCCTTTTTCAAGGTGGTGAATGAGTGCAAAGGCCCGGTAGAGCTGATTTCACCGGAGGGAGACCGAATCAACCTAAAAAGCAGACTGACCCAGTATTTATCTATGGCAACCATTTTTTCAAATGGCTATATCAGGGAGCTGGACCTTGTCGCTCACGACAAAGATGACACAGAGCGGCTGATTAAGTACATGTATCGGTAAACATACTGAAAAATACAGAAAAAGGCGCCGGCTTCGCTTTGAAACCGGCGCTTTTCTATACAAAAAATTTGTTTTGGCCCTGCGGGAAAAACGGGCAGAGCCGTTTTACAGACAAAACAGATATGGAAAAAGAAAATTAAAATACAGTAATGGTAAACGCGCGCTCAAAAGTTTCGTCCGGCGGCAAAATCGTTATGCCGCGCTTGTGCTCAAAGCAGTCGTCTTCGTCTGTGGCGGTGCTGCAGCCAGTCCACGGCTCCAGCGCGACAAACGGCGCCTGCCCAATCGGTGCCCAAATGCCCAAGTAGTCAAAGCCCGGAAAATCCAGCCGTACGCCATGCCCGCTTTTGCGGCCAATCAGGGTGACGGTGTTTTGCGGGACTTTTTCAAAGACCAGCGCGTCGTGATTAAAAAGCTTGTGCACAAGCGGCAGGGTGTCTGTGTCCTGCAAAAGCGGGACGCGGTTTTGAAAGTCGAGCAGGCCGGTGGCGTCCAGCATCGGGGAAGCGTACGTCATCTTTTCGGCAAAGCGGATATCATAGTCCTCATAGGCTTCGCTCTTGTCTGGGCCTGCCGGCACCTGAAAAGCGGGGTGCCCGCCCACGGCAAAGGGCATGGCCTGCGCACCGATATTGCAGACAGAAAAGCGCATTTCCAGTGTTGCCGGTCCGGTAATGCGGTAAGACATGCGCAGACGAAACGGGTAGGGGTAAGCTTTCAGCGTTTCTGCGGTAGAGACCAGCTCATAGGTCAGGGCATCCGCTTTCTGCTCAATCAGTTCGTGCTCCATATGGCGTGCAAGACCGTGGCGCGCCATTTTGCAGGGACCGGCAGCAGAGGCCGCTTTGCCACCGCGCAGGCAGCCGACAATGGGAAACAGTACCGGTGACTGGCGCGGCCACCACTGGGGGTCTGCCTGCCACAGATATTCGCAGCCGTTTAGGGCAATGCTGTTCAGCTGTGCGCCGGCGGAATCAACCGCCGCGCAGAAATGGCCGCTTTGGATAGAAGTTTTCATAAATCTGCCTCCTGCATATACCAAAATATTACTTTACAAATGAAAGCTTGCCCTATTTTACTACAAGTGCCTGCTGAAAAGCAAGGTTTCATTCCTTTGAAAAATGCTGAATAAAGCAAAAAACGACTTATAAAGCAAAGCGCAGCCCTATGCAGGGGGCAGAAAACACAGAAAACTTAAAAAAGGCTTTGGCATTTTTGCTAAAGTCTTTTATAGCCGGATCTCTATTATGAAAGATCAGGCCTCTTCCGGGGCAAATTCCTCTTTGCCAATTCCGCACAGCGGGCACTTCCAGGTAGCTGGCAGGTCCTCAAACTTTGTGCCGGCCGGAATACCGCTGTCTGGGTCACCGACTGCGGGGTCATATACATAGCCGCATACACCGCATACATATTTCTGCATTGCATTTCCTCCTTTCGGCTGTGTTGTCCCCTATTATAGCTGATTTGGCACTTTATGGCAAGCTTAATCTGCGCAGCTGTAGTCTTCCAGTATTTCAGGGAGGTTTTGCGGGAATACCCGGTGGCGCAACAGGGAGTCTGCCAGGCGGATCGTCTTTCTGTAGCCGCCGTCTACAGTGCCGCAGGCAGTCTCTGTTTTGATTTGCTTAATGCAAATGCCGTAGCGGTTTTCCGTATGATAAATGTAGTATTGCAATCGTGTCTTTCCGGCCAGCGTGCTGCCGATCTTTCTCATTTCCACTTTCATAGATATTCTCCTTTTTCCGACATAATGTGACTTAATTTCACATTATCCAAACATTTTTTCACTTCTGCCGCATCCGCACAAACAAGGACTTTGGTTTAAACCAACGGGGAAAACAGGTAGAGAAGCAGCCAATTTACTTCTTTGTCTGTTTAAGTAGAATTTTACTTGTTTTTTGAAATAAGAACAAGGGGGAAAATGAGAATAAAATTAGTAAAATTAGATAGAAAGAGAAATCTCTCAAGATATTGTTTCCCTAGGTAGTCATAAAGCAAGAATTTGTACAATCCTTTTTGACAGCGGTCCATTGAACTAAAAATTTTGTATAATTAGTCTTGGCTATTCAATTTTTTGGCAGCGCCTTTACCGAATACAAACCGTAATGAAAAAGACAAATAGTGCATAAAGTTAAACTGCAGGGGGTGTTCCTATGACAAAGTGGCAGAGCTTGACGGCGGCCGCATGTGAAAAGCAACTGGAAACCGGGCCAAAGGGCCTGACACAGCAGCAGGCGTGCCGCCGGTTGCGCCTTTACGGCAGCAATGTCCTTGCCAAACCGCCCCAAAAGTCCCTTTTGCGGCGATTTCTTGCCCAGTTTCAGGATTTTATGGTGCTAATCCTGCTTTTGGCGGCCGCAGTTTCGTTTCTCACTTCGTGGGCACAGGGCAGCGCCGACTATGTCGACTGCATTATCATTTTGCTGGTAGTCAATGTCAACGCGGTGATTGGGCTGGTACAGGAAAGTAAAGCAGAAAAAGCGCTTTCCGCTTTACAGGATATGGCCGCGCCGCATGCACAGGTGGTGCGCGGCGGCAAAACGCTGCGCCTCGCCGCCGAAGACCTGGTTCCCGGCGATGTGGTGCTGCTGCAGGCGGGGGACTTGGTGCCGGCCGACCTGCGCCTGACACAGGCGGCACAGCTGCAGACACAAGAAAGCGCCCTCACCGGCGAAAGCGTGCCGGTGCACAAGGACGCCGCTGCGCTCTGCCCAGAAACGGCACCTTTGGGCGAGTGGCACAACATGTGCTTTGCCTCCACTACGGTCAGCGCCGGCCACGGGCAGGGCATTGTTGTGGCAACCGGCATGCAGACCCAGGTGGGGCATATCGCCCGTATGCTCACCATGCAGGAAAGCCCGCAGACACCCCTGCAAAAGAAACTGGAAGTAACCGGAAAGGTGCTGGGCACCGGCGCGCTGCTGCTGTGCGCGGTTATTTTTGTAATGGGCCTTGTACAGGGCACTCCCCCGCTCGAGATGTTTTTGACAGCCGTTTCCCTGGCTGTCGCTGCAATTCCCGAGGGGCTGCCCGCCGTGGTGACGATTGTGCTGGCAGTGGGAATGCGCCACATGGCAGAGCGCCGGGCAATCGTGCGGCATATGATGGCGGTCGAGACGCTGGGCAGCGCCAGTGTTATCTGCACCGACAAAACCGGTACGCTGACACAAAACCGCATGACTGTAACAGAGCTGCGCGGCACCGTCGGAAAACTGGGTGCGCACACCTCTGCCCGGCAGCAGCTGCTGGAAGATGCCGCTCTGTGTACCAACTGCACCATGGACGGCGCCCGCGTCCTTGGGGAAGCGACCGAGACTGCGCTGTGTGAAGCGGCAGGGAATAAAGATATGCTGGACCGGCAGTTTCCGCGCGTGCGGGAAGTTCCGTTTTCTTCTGCGCGCAAGCGCATGACCGTGGTGGTGCGCCTGCCGGGCGGGCGCTTTCGGGTCATTACCAAAGGCGCACCCGATATCTTAGGGCCTTTCTGCCGGGGCGGCTGTGCGCCCCGGCAGAACCACGAAATGGCGGTGCGCGCGCTGCGCGTGCTGGCGGTTGCGCAAAAAGAGATTTCTTCATTGGAGGGGGTCAGTGACCGCTCCCTGGAAAGCGGCCTGCAGTTTGTCGGCTTAATCGGCCTTTCCGACCCGCCCCGGCCAGAGGTACGCGGCGCAGTGGCGCTGTGCAGGGAGGCGGGCATTCGCCCGGTCATGATTACCGGCGACCACGCCGATACCGCGGCGGCCATCGGCCGGGAACTGGGCATCCTGCAGCAGAGCGCTGTCCTTTCCGGACCGGAACTGGACGCCATGACGCAGCAGAAGCTGACCGAGGAGATTTACCGCTACACAGTCTTTGCGCGGGTCACACCTGCGCACAAGGTGCGCATCGTGCAGGCGTTTCAAAGCCGCGGCGAGGTCGTGGCTATGACTGGGGACGGCGTAAACGACGCTCCCGCGCTGCGCGCGGCAGACATCGGCTGTGCAATGGGCCTGAGCGGCACAGATGTTGCCAAAGGCGCGGCAGACATGATTTTGGCAGACGACAATTTCGCAACGATTGTAGAGGCCGTGCGCGAGGGCCGCGGCATTTACAGCAACATTCGCCGTACCATTCATTTTCTGTTATCCTGCAATATTGGGGAACTGCTGGCGGTGTTTGTCAGCTTTTTGCTGCGTCTGCCGCTGCCGCTAGCGGCAATTCAGCTTTTGTGGGTCAACCTGGTTACAGATTCCTTTCCGGCGCTGGCCCTTGGTGTGGAGCCGATTGACGGCGACGTCATGCAGCAGAAGCCGGTGCGGCGGGGCAGCAGCATCTTTGCAAACGGGCTTGGGTGGTCCATTCTCGTCGAAGGCTGCCTCATCGGTGCGCTGTCTCTGCTAGCCTATACCGTAGGGCGGGTGTTTTTTGACGTGGACCCGGCAAATCCGGTGGTCGGGCGCACCATGGGCTTTGCGGTTTTAAGCTTTTCGCAGCTTGCACATGCCTTTAATATGCGCAGCGATATTCATTCGCTGTTTGAGCACGGCCGCCCGCGCAACCCCAGACTGGTCCTTGCCACAGCGGCATGCGGCGCAGCCATGGCAGTGGTGGTGGCGGTGCCGGCGCTTGCGGCTGTTTTCCATACCGCGGTGCTGTCGCCTTTGCAGTGGCTGGTGACACTGGCGCTGTCGCTGGTGCCTATCGCCGTTATTGAACTGGAAAAAGCACTGCGCCGCACACAGAAAAACTACCTGACGAAACGCAGACAACCAAAAACCGAGCCGCAGAGTCAGAAATCCTGAAAAAGCCCTTTCCTGCATTTCTTTGTGCAGAAAAGGGCTTTTTTTATCGTGTTTGTTCTATTTCGTTTATCTGCTCCAGCTTTTTCGCCTGTTTTTCTTCTTTTATCTGTTCAAGCGCTTCCGTTTTCTGCATCTTTTTCTCTTGCTTTACTTTTTGTGCCTGGCCGATTTCTTCTGCCTGCCCGGTTTCCTGTGTTTCCTCAATTTCTTCTGCCTCACGGGTCGCGGTGACTTCTTCCGGCGGGGGCGAACCGATATAGCGGCGGGAGCCGAGCAGGACAAAGAGGTAGCCAAAGACAATGGTTCCATAATAGGTGATTAAACGCCAGATGAGCATGGCGGGTTTTGTCAGTGTACCAAAGAAAATACGGCAGAATGCCTCAAAGGACACTTCCGCACCGCCAGAGCCGCCGGGCAGCGGCACAAAGGTGACCACCATGGCGGAAAAGACCTCAGCTGCAATGATGCGCCAGACAGAGGCACCGTGCAGATGAAACGCCCGGTACACGCAGTAAGTATCCAAGCTGCCGAGCACCAGCTGCAGGCAGGTAATGGTGCAGACCAGTACATACAGCCGCCAGTCTTTCCCCATGGTTTTGAAGCCCTCATGGAAAGAGTCCAGCTGATTGACGATTGTTTGGTAGGTCTTTTCGGGTTCTTTGACAATATGAATCTTATTCAGCCCAATCAGGCAGGCATGCAGCAGCCGGTAAATAAAGCCGGCATTTACCGACACCAGCACCACAGCGGCGATAAAAATGATATTTGTGACAAGCCCAAAAATCGTAAACCAATACAGATGGGGTACGTTAGCGATGAAAAAGGGCAGCTCGGTCGCAATGAGAATTAGGGAAAAAATCAGGGTCGTGGTTTGGTGGGTAATTGTCTTTGCCGAAATAATAGCGGCGCTTTTGCCAGGCTGCATCCCCATTTTTGCCATGTAATAAATCTGCATGGGCTGCCCGCCAGAGGAAAACGGCGTAATCGAGCAGTAAAAAATACCCGTAATACCAATCATAAAAGAACGTCCGTAGGTCCAGTTGGGGTAAAGGTGGCGGCAGAAAAGCCAGTTGCATGTGCCCTCTAAAAGCCACGTTACGCCCAGGGTGGCAAAGGCCAGCAGAATCCAAAACGGGTCCAGTGTGCTGTAGATCTGCCCCAGCTGTGAAATACTCTTTTCCTTAAAAAGAGAGAAAAGCAGAATGCCCATGGTCACTGCCAGAACGATCACGGTAAACAGGTGCTTTCGCAAAGCCCTTCCAAATCTTGTCATAACTTCTCCTATCAGGCGGCAAAATGCGGGCCGTACAGGCCGAATCGTGTGCCTGCCGCTTAGCGGCCAGGCCGCAGATAACTTTAATAATCATAACGCATTCTCGGCCAATATACAAGTGAAAAGCAGTTCTGCCTAAAATACGCGGTCTTTGGGCGGGCGCGGGGCTGCTCTTTCTTTTCTTTATTTTGTGCCGAAAAAAGGGCGGTATGTACAGAAAAAAGCGTTCCTGTCAAAAGAAAAACAGGAATGCTTTTTGGCTGTCTTGTATGGCTTCTTTAGTGATGCGGGGGAATAAAGCCGACTTTCTTCATCACTTTCTGCAGGGTGCGGTTGGCAATGCGCGCGGCTTTTTCGGCGCCGCTGTTCCAGCACTGCTCCATGTAGCTGCGGTCGGCGATATACTTGGCGTAGCGCTCTTGAATCGGGCGCAGGTGCTCGATGACAGCCTCGCCCACGGCTTGCTTAAAGTCGCCGTAGCCCCTGCCGGAAAAGTCGTGCTCGATCTGCTCAAAGGTTTCGCCGGTTACGCAGGAGTAAATCTCCATCAGGTTGTTGATGCCCGCCTTGCCCTCGCCGTAGTGTACGCTTGCTTCACTGTCGGTAATGGCGCGCTTAAATTTGCGCATAATGTCCTCGGGCTTGTCCAGCACATAGACACAGCCGTTTACATTTTCGTCGCTCTTGCTCATTTTATGTGCCGGGTCCTGCAGGCTCATAATACGCTGTCCTTCTTTGCCGACCAGCACGTTTGGCAGGTTAAAAGTTGGGGAGTAGGCGTTGTTGAAGCGCTCGGCAATGGTGCGGGTCAGCTCCAAATGCTGTGACTGGTCCTCGCCCACGGGCACATAGTCCGCCTGGTACAGCAGAATATCCGCCGCCATCAGGCAGGGGTACGTAAACAGGCCGGCGTTGATGTTGTCGGCGTGCTTTTTGGATTTGTCCTTAAACTGTGTCATGCGCTGCAACTCGCCAAACTGCGCGTAGCAGTCCAAAATCCATGCCAGCTGTGAATGCGCCGGCACATGGCTCTGCAGAAAAAACGGGCTGCGCGCGGGGTCAATGCCGCAGGCGAGCAGTAGGGCATAGGCCTCCAGTGTATGGCGGCGCAGGTCAGCGGGCTTTTGCCGCACAGTAATGGTGTGCAGGTCTGCCAAAGCAAAGATGCAGTCGTACTTGTCCTGCAGGCCTACCCAATTTTTTACAGCGCCTAGGTAGTTGCCCAGTGTGACATCGCCGCTCGGCTGAATCGCGCTGAAAATGCGTTTTCTGCGTTCTGGTGTTTGATTTTCCATTTCAAAGAATCCCCCTGTCATTTCTATTTCTATATTAGATTTTTTACAAATAAAAAGATAACGAAGCGGAATACGGCAAAACAAAACGGCCCCGTCCTCCTTTTCCAAAGGAAAAGAGGGACAGAAGCCGTAAAAACTTCTGCGGTACCACCCAGCTTGGCGCAAAAGCGCCCACTCAGTGTGCAAAACTGCACGTTCCGGGGTAACGGGCGGAGTTCCCGATGCACCTACTAGGCCGGCAGGTCGTTTGGCTTATCCTCAAAAGTCCATTCGGCGGGGGCTGCACACCGGGTTTCACCCGTCCCGGCTCTCTGCAGAGCAGCTTTTCCGCTTACTTGTCTTTCTCACAGGTTTCTTTGTATTCTGCTTTGCAGCTATTATAAGGCCGGCCTGTGCGGTTTGTCAAGCCGGAGTTACATGGGCCACTGTGCCGCGAGCTTCCCTAAAATGGCAATGCCGCGTACAAGGTCTGCATCCGTAGGGGAAGAGTAGTTGATACGGAAGCTTTGACAGGGGGCAGTGTCGTCGGTCAAAAAGGCATTTCCAGGCACGACGCATACTTTGTGCAGCACGGCCTGCCGGCAGTATTCCGGCATAGGAATGGAGTTTGGCAGCGTACACCAGATGAAAAGACCGCCCTCGATAGGCTGAAAGTGCAGCAGCGGTGCAGTTTCGCGCAGGGCCTTTTCGGCCACCGCGTATTTTTGAGCGTAGATTTTCTGCAGGCCTTTTAGATGTTCTTGAAAGTCCCACCCGTGCAGGAAGCGGTGAATTACGTGCTGGCTCCAGATGTTGGTGTGCACGTCGCTGCCCTGCTTGCAGACGACCATCTTTTGCAGCAGTGCGCTGCCGCCCGCGGCAAAGCCCACGCGCATGCCGGGCGCGACGGTTTTGCTGAAAGTGCCGGCGTACAGCACGTGTCCGTCGGTGTCCAGTGTCTTAATGGCCGGCACGGCTTTTCCCGCAAAGCGCAGGTCACCGTAGGGGTTGTCCTCTAAAATCAGCGTATTGTATTTTTTGGCGAGGGCGTATATGCCGCAGCGCTTTTCCCAGCTGGTGGTCAGCCCTGTCGGATTTTGAAAATTGGGTATGGTATAAATGAATTTTACTTTCGGGTCGCTTTTTAAAACATCCTCCAGCTTTGTCAGGTCCATGCCGTCTGGCTGCATAGGCACGCCCTTTAGGACGGCATTGTACGAGCGGAAGGAATTGAGCGCACCGATAAAGCTGGGCTCTTCACAGACAACGGTGTCGCCTTCATTTAAGACCGACTTGCCCAAAAGGTCCATAATCTGCTGTGCGCCGCTGGTGATAAGCAGGCTGTCGCCCGGCGTGTGTATGCCATAGCGGGAAGAAAGCAGGCGGGTCACGTCTTCCCGCAGGGCGGGCAGGCCCTCGGTTACGCTGTACTGCAGGGCATCAATCGGCTGCTCCTGCAGCAGGTCGCTGCTGCATTTGCGGATAGCCTCTACCGGAAAGGCGTCCGGTGCGGGGTTGCCGGCGGAAAGAGAGATGACCTCGGGGTCGGCGGCATATTTAAAAATTTCGCGGATGGCAGAGGGTTTCAGGTTCTTTACACGGTCAGAAAAGCGGTAATCCATATGCGTTTGCACCTTCCTTATCAAAATCATACCCGGAAAGGGGCCGGGCACGCGGTCTTTTTCCATTTTATCACGTTCCCGGACAAAGCGCTATAAAAAGAATGGATTATACGGCTAGTTATGCGGTAATCCGACACAATCCATTCTGTATAATAAAAGCACAAATCTGTACTGTGGCCTGTACAAGCGGGACAAGCCCCGCGGCGGGGCCAGGATGTTTCTGGAAACGGAGTGGATATAGAATGGCAGAAGAAAAGGCGCTTTCGTGGGCAAGGCCGCGCGCAGTGATGAAAAAGGCGGCGCGGCAGGCGGTTTTCTTTGCGCTGGGGCTGTTGGCGTCGCGCGCAGTGGTGTTTGACAGGTGTGCGCCCTTTGGGGTCGCGGCGGCAGCAGCCTGCCCGTGGGAATGCACTGTGGCGGCGGCGCTGGGTGCCGCGCTTGGGTACATATTGCCGGGCAGCGTTACCGTGCCGATGCACTGCCTGATGGCGCTTTTGGCGGCGGTGGGCATTCGCTGGGCTTTGCGAGAGGCGGCAGCGCGCTTTATGCGTGTAAAAGCGCTGTTTGCTTCTCTGGTGGCGGGCGTGCCAATGCTTTGCACTGGTATGATTGTTTTTTACGTGAATGGCACCGGCGGCAGCGGCGCCGCCTATGCGGTGGCCGAGTCCCTGCTTGCCGCAGCGTGGGGGTATTTCTTTTCGCGTACGGAAGACCTGGTTTCCGCACAGCTTCCGCGGGGGAACTGCCTGCCGCAGGAGCTGACCTGTGCGGCGTTTTCGGCCGGCGTGTTTCTGCTGGCGCTGACGGCGCTGAAAATCGGGCCGATCTCTGTGGGCGGCGTGCTGGCAGTGCTCATCATTCTATATGCCAGTGAGTACGGCGGAGCCGCGGGCGGCAGCATTGCCGGTGTCGCCGCCGGCGCCTGCATTGCCTTTTCCGGCAGCAGCCTCAGCGGCTTGGCCGGGGCCTATGGGGTGGGCGGCCTGCTTGCGGGGCTGTTTGCGCCGGCGGGGCGGCTTGCCTCTGCCTGTGCGTTCATCCTCAGCAGCACCGTGGCAAGCCTGCCCGCGGCCCTTTCTACACAGCGGCTCGATACCCTGTGGGAAGCGGCTGCCGCCGGCGTCTTGTATCTGCTGCTGCCGGACCGCTTCACCGGCCGGCTGCTTGGGCGCTTGTCGGCTGCGGGGCGCGATGTGCGGGAGGCACCGCGTGCACAGGACCTGCGCCGCATTGTAGTGGCCAGGCTTGACCACGCCGCACAGGCGCTTGGCGATGTTTCCGATACGCTGGCGCAAGTGGGCGAAAAACTGGACAAGTCCCAGCAGGCGTACGAGCACTCTTCTTTACAAATTCTGCACCGCACCCAGGCGGCCCAAAACCGCCGCAGCTTAGTCCGGCAGTTTACGGTTGTAGAGACCATTTTGGAGGAAATGGCTTCTGAGTTTGAATTGTTTGAGCGCAGCGACGCCACCAGTGCCAATTTGGTTTCCGAGGTGCTGTATGAATTTGCTCTGCAGCCGCTCGATGTCAGCTGCCGGGTAGACCGCTTTGAGCGCATGACGATTGAGGCCATGGTCGTGCGCGGCGAGGGCGTGCAGGTAAACAAAGCGGAACTTACCCGCGAGGTATCAAAAGTGTGCGGGCGCACGTTTTCGCAGCCGAGCATCAGCCGCACCCAAACTTCCTGGCGGCTGGTGTTTTGCGAGAGGCCGCGCTTTCGCGTGATTGAGGCCAGTGCCCGGCACAACTGTGGCGACAACATGCTCTGCGGCGACAGCACCCGGTGCTTTGAGGATGGCACCGGCCGCTACCTTTGCATTTTAAGTGACGGCATGGGTTCCGGCGGGCGCGCAGCCGTGGACGGCGTGATGGTTTCAAACCTGCTGGCAAAGCTGATTAAGGCCGGTATTGGCTTTGACAGCGCTCTGCAGATTGTCAATACCGCAATGGGGGTAAAGTCCGGGGATGAATCCACTGCAACGGTAGACCTGGTCAGTGTAGACCTTTATACAGGAATTGTGCAGTTCTTAAAAGCGGGTGCCGCCATGAGCTTTATCTGCACCGGCGGAAAGGTGCGCGCGGTAGATGCCCCCGGACTTCCGGTCGGTATTTTGGAAAAAGCGCAGTTCCACTGTGCGCAGGAGGAACTGCAGGATGGGGACCTGCTGGTTATGGTAAGCGACGGTGCGCTTTGTGACGGCACCGCTTGGATTTGTAGCCTGCTCGAAAAACCGGGCGACGCCAAGACCCCCCAGGAGCTGGCAGAGGCGGTTGTCGCGGGTGCAGTTGCCCGCCGCAAAGATGGGCACGATGACGATGTGACCGCAGTTGTGCTGCGCATACAGTCTTACCGTCCCGCAGTAAAATCATAACACGAAAGAGATTCGGCCGGAGGCTTTTTGCACCGGCCGGATTTTTTATTTTGTTATATATAATAGAAAGGCTTTTTTTGCGGCCCGTAAATTCCTGTATATTTCTTTTGCTAAAAACTTTTTGAGGGTTTCTATAGGAATCTTCATAGAAAGCAGGTATAATGAAAAAGTTGACATAACAAGAATGGAGGCGGGAGCCTGATGAAAAAGCCTGTGCGCCTGCTGGCGCTGGTACTGGCGCTGGCCTGCCTTGCGGGCTGCTCTTTTCCCGAAACCTTTGCGAGCAGCGTCCCTTCGGCTGCCGCCGCACCCGCGTCGGGCAGCACAGCGGCCTGCACCCCGGTGCAGCAGCGGGGCGACTACCGCAGCCTGCCCAGTAACCGCTGCCGCCGTTTGTATGAAAAACTGCTTGCCTGCGCGGAAGAGATTACAGACAAAAAGGACAAAAATGGCTACCTGATACAGCCGGCTTCTTTTTATGAGCGCCTGACAGATCGGGAAACGCGGCTTGCGGTGATGGCCTTCTTTAATGATAATCCGCAGATATTCTGGGTATCCAATCAATATACTTATACATTTACCTTTTCACATACCACAGTGCAGCTTTACAGCCGAGTCGCCAAAACAGAACGCGCCGGCCTGCAGAAAAAACTGGATGCCGCTGCCGCGAAAGCCCTGAGCGGTGTGTCGGCCGGGCAGACAGCCCTTGCGCGTGAGACAGCGCTTTACCAGGCTTTGGCGGCGCGCTGCACTTATGCCGGCAGCAGTACGGACAGCCAGTGGCAGTCGTATACTTCTTATGGAGCACTGGTACAGGGGAAAGCAGTCTGCGACGGCTATGCCCGGGCAATGCAGCTGCTCTGTGCAAAGGCGGGGCTGCAGTGCCGGCTGGTCAACGGCAGCTCAAAGGGCGGCGCGCATATCTGGAACCTGATTGAGATAGACGGCAAGTGGTACCACTTTGACGCAACCTGGATGGACGCCAATGTACAGACATTTGATTATTTTAATTTAAATGATACGCAGATTCAGCAGGACCACACGATCAGCCCAACCGGCGGCGAAACGACGGACTGCAATTTGCCGCTGCCGGTCGCAAAGTCGCAGGACGCAAACTATTACCAGAAGTGTGCCACGCAGGTGACCGCACTGGATCGCGCCAATGAAAAGAAGATTGCCGCAGCGCTGGTGCAGGCGGCGCAGAAAGGCGAAACGGCTGTCGGGCTGCACCTGAGCGCACAGCTTTCCTTTGCGGAGACAATAGAGGGACTCTTCAGCGGCCCGCCGTATCTTTTCTCCGCATGTGTCACGCTGGCTAACCGCTCCCTGCCGCGTGGAAAGAAGCTTTTCTATACCGGTATGCGCTACAGCACCGCAGAGGCACAGCGGGGGATTACGGTGCAGCTTTCGTACGACAAATAGGGAATTTGCACGGAATTTAAAAAAAGCGAAAAAAAGTGAAAAAAGGAGTTGACAAAGGGGGAATGCAGTGGTAATATATATGAGTCGCCGCAAGAGAGGCGCCCCACAGAAAGCAGAGGGGAGCAAGGAAAGCGGAGATGCAGGACCTTGAAAATTAAACAACGAAAGACAAGTAACGGACCCGAAAATTCCGAGAGGAATGGCGAGAAGTTGACTCGCAAAAAAACAACAAGCAAGATACGCAAGCGTATCAAAGAGAGCTACGAAAGCTCTGAAATTGATTTAGACAGCCGAAAGGCGTTTAGATAGCATATTTTAGAGAGTTCGATCCTGGCTCAGGACGAACGCTGGCGGCGTGCCTAACACATGCAAGTCGAACGAAACTTTTTGCTTCGGTAGAAAGTTTAGTGGCGGACGGGTGAGTAACGCGTGAGGAACCTGCCTTACAGAGGGGGATAACGTCTGGAAACGGACGCTAATACCGCATGATATTACGAAGTCACATGGCTTTGTAATCAAAGGAGCAATCCACTGTAAGATGGACTCGCGTCCGATTAGCTAGATGGTGAGATAAAGGCCCACCATGGCGACGATCGGTAGCCGGACTGAGAGGTTGAACGGCCACATTGGGACTGAGACACGGCCCAGACTCCTACGGGAGGCAGCAGTGGGGGATATTGCACAATGGAGGAAACTCTGATGCAGCAACGCCGCGTGAAGGAAGACGGTCTTCGGATTGTAAACTTTTGTACTTGGGGACGATAATGACGGTACCCAAGCAGCAAGCTCCGGCTAACTACGTGCCAGCAGCCGCGGTAATACGTAGGGAGCGAGCGTTGTCCGGATTTACTGGGTGTAAAGGGTGCGTAGGCGGCTGAGCAAGTCAGTTGTGAAAACTATCGGCTTAACCGATAGCCTGCAATTGAAACTGTTCAGCTTGAGTGAAGTAGAGGTAGGTGGAATTCCCGGTGTAGCGGTGAAATGCGTAGAGATCGGGAGGAACACCAGTGGCGAAGGCGACCTACTGGGCTTTAACTGACGCTGAAGCACGAAAGCATGGGTAGCAAACAGGATTAGATACCCTGGTAGTCCATGCTGTAAACGATGATTACTAGGTGTGGGGGGTCTGACCCCTTCCGTGCCGGAGTTAACACAATAAGTAATCCACCTGGGGAGTACGACCGCAAGGTTGAAACTCAAAGGAATTGACGGGGGCCCGCACAAGCAGTGGAGTATGTGGTTTAATTCGAAGCAACGCGAAGAACCTTACCAGGTCTTGACATCCTACTAACGAAGCAGAGATGCATAAGGTGCCCTTCGGGGAAAGTAGAGACAGGTGGTGCATGGTTGTCGTCAGCTCGTGTCGTGAGATGTTGGGTTAAGTCCCGCAACGAGCGCAACCCTTACTGTTAGTTGCTACGCAAGAGCACTCTAGCAGGACTGCCGTTGACAAAACGGAGGAAGGTGGGGACGACGTCAAATCATCATGCCCCTTATGACCTGGGCTACACACGTACTACAATGGCCGTAAACAGAGAGCAGCGAAACCGCGAGGTGGAGCGAACCTCAAAAAGCGGTCTCAGTTCGGATTGCAGGCTGAAACCCGCCTGCATGAAGTTGGAATTGCTAGTAATCGCGGATCATAATGCCGCGGTGAATACGTTCCCGGGCCTTGTACACACCGCCCGTCACACCATGGGAGCCGGTAATACCCGAAGTCAGTAGTCTAACCGCAAGGAGGACGCTGCCGAAGGTAGGATTGGCGACTGGGGTGAAGTCGTAACAAGGTAGCCGTATCAGAAGGTGCGGCTGGATCACCTCCTTTCTATGGAGAGTAAGCTTAGATGAAACAAGCTAGGCGAAATCCTAGGTCGGTCGGATCAAAAGCTTGTCGATCGTTGTTTAATTTTGAGGGTCTTGGGAAACTAAGAGTCTCAAAGTGGTGGAAGGGAAAGAAAGCCACCAGTATGGGGGTATAGCTCAGCTGGGAGAGCGCCTGCTTTGCAAGCAGGAGGTCAACGGTTCGATCCCGTTTATCTCCACCAAGGGCTTCTGGTGAGAACCGGAAAGCCGGGAAATGGGCTTATAGCTCAGCCGGTTAGAGCGCACGCCTGATAAGCGTGAGGTCGGTGGTTCGAGTCCACTTAAGCCCACCAGAGGGGGAAACCCCAGCTGTACATTGAAAACTGAATAAAGAAAAGAATGCGAAAAACGATATCAAGTAAAGTTTAAAAAAATTACTACAATTTTGCAATTTTACGAGTTTTAGAGAACCAAAAGAAACACATGGTCAAGCTACAAAGAGCGCAAGGGGAATGCCTTGGCACTGGGAGCCGAAGAAGGACGTGGCAAACTGCGAAAAGCTTTGGGGAGCCGTAAGCGGGCTTTGATCCAAAGACATCCGAATGGAGCAATCCGGCTGGAAACATATCCAGTCACTGTGCAGTGAATCAATAGCTGCATGGGGGGAACCGCCTGAACTGAAACATCTAAGTAGGGCGAGGAAGAGACATCAAAATGAGATTCTGCTAGTAGTGGCGAGCGAACGCGGAAGAGGCCAAACCGAGGGTAGCAATACTTTCGGGGTTCGGACAGCAACACGCATGCGAAACCTTAGCTGAACGGTCTGGGAAGGCCGGTCAAAGAGTGTGAGAACCACGTAAGCGAAAAGGGGAAGCAGCCAGCTGTATCCAGAGTACCGCCGGACACGAGAAATCTGGTGGGAAGATGGGGGGACCACCCTCCAAGCCTAAATACTACCCAGTGACCGATAGAGAATAGTACTGTGAAGGAAAGGTGAAAAGCACCCCGGGAGGGGAGTGAAATAGAACCTGAAACCTTGTGCTTACAAGCACCGAAAGCCCGTCAAAGGGTGATCGGGTACCTTTTGTAGAATGGTCCGGCGAGTGAATGTAACTGGCGAGGTTAAGGACTTAAGGTCTGGAGCCGAAGCGAGAGCGAGTCTGAATAGGGCGCATAAAGTCAGTTGTATTCGACCCGAAACCGGGTGACCTACCCATGTCCAGGTTGAAGTGGAGGTAAAACTCCATGGAGGACCGAACCGACTCCCGTTGAAATGGTAGCGGATGAGGTGTGGGTAGCGGAGAAATTCCAATCGAACCCGGAGATAGCTGGTTCTCTCCGAAATAGCTTTAGG
>JAKVOA010000001.1:1582500-1822660 GCA_022483045.1 Oscillospiraceae bacterium
TGGTGCCGTGCTTCAGCTCACCGGCAGCATAGGCTTCGCAGTGCATATAAGAAACCTCTTTCAGCTTCAGAGAGCTTTCTTTGCACAGCGTGTAGTCAGCACCGCGGCCGATAAAGAAGACATGCTCGTCATCCTTCAATTCTTTTGCACAAGTAAGCACCTGCGCGTCCAAATCTATCGCCTTTTGAATCTGGTCGGGCATTTCCAGCAGTTCTTTGCAGTACTGCTCTTCTTCTGCCTCGGTCAGCTGCCCCTGCAGGCGGCCCAGTTTGACCGCCAGCAGATACAGCACTGCCAGCTGAACCAAATAGGCCTTTGTACTGGCAACCGCGATTTCGGGTCCGGCCCATGTGTACAGCACGTCGTCTGCCTCGCGGGCAATGGAGGAACCCGGCACATTGACAATGGCCAGCGTACGGATTCCGCGCTTTTTTGCCAGACGCAGGGCTGCAAGGGTATCTGCCGTTTCGCCGGACTGCGAAATCAGGATAACCAAATCGTTTTTACGCAGAATCGGGTTGCGATAGCGGAACTCAGAAGCAATAGAAACCTCTACCGGAATACGGGCCAGCGCCTCTATGGCATAGCGGCCCACCAAGCCCGCGTGCATTGCTGTGCCGCAGGCGACGATATGAATCGTGCCGACTTTTGCAAGCTCCGCGTCCGGCAGATCGGGAATATTCAATTCAATTTTTCCGTTCCGAATACGGGGCGACAGGCAGCGGCGCACAGCGTCGGGCTCTTCGTGGATTTCCTTGAGCATAAAGTGCGGGTAGCCGCCCTTTTCGGCAGTGCCAACATCCCAGTCGGCAGTCAGCACAGTCTTGTGCACCGGCTTGCCGTCAAGATCAACAACCTTGACTCCGTCTTTGCGAATCACAGCAATTTCGCCCGCCTCTGGCAGGAAATAGCGCTTGGTGTGCTGCAGCAAAACGGTCATATCCGAAGCGATAAAGTTTTCGTTGGCGCTCAGGCCGACCACCAGAGGGCTATCCTGACGCACAGCATAAATGGTACCAGGCTGGTCATCAAACAGAATCCCCAGTGCATATGAACCCTCTACATCGCGCACGGTCTTTGCAATGGCCGCAATCGGGTCACCAGTGTAGTAATGGTTCAGGGTAGCGGCTACTGTTTCGGTATCGGTCTCACTTTGGAACTTGACGCCCTCTGCCAAACGGGCAGCCTTGAGATCCATAAAGTTCTCAATAATGCCGTTGTGCACCAGGGTAACACGGCCGCAGCGGTGCGGGTGAGCATTTGCATCGCTGGGCTCGCCATGGGTAGCCCAGCGGGTGTGCCCAATGCCACAGCAGCCAAACGGGCGCGCACCCGCATTGATTTTGTCCTGCAGCCGCTGCAGGCGTCCCTGTGTCTTTACAACCGACACGCCGTCTTTGCCGTACACCGCAATTCCCGCGGAGTCATAGCCGCGGTACTCCAGCTGACGCAGGCCGTCCAAAAGAATATCGACCGAGTCGTGCTCTCCTGCATAGCCAATAATTCCACACATATTTAATTTTCCTTTCCGTACATTCAACAGTAAAAAAGATAAAAGGGCAACAAAATGCCCCGCGGAAACGACAGTGTTTTTGCCGTGATTTTCTACGGGGTGCCGACACCCGCATCACACTTTGTACACTGCCTGACGACTGCCCGCTTTGTGCAGCCGGAAGTGCATCCGCCGAAATCTTCGATCACACTTCTCCTCGTCACGCCTGGGATGCTGTCACTGCCGAAAAAGGCCGCCGTGGTCTTTTTCGCATCCGTGCGTCTGGCGCTTCTTGAATATAAAAGTCCAGTTTTCTTTCACATGCCTCCTTTGCCGATAATTATTTTATTATATGCACCTGCCAAGGTTTTGTCAACTAAAGGAAAGGCTTGGTGAAAAAGGCACAGAATGCTTGCGACGCAAAGCCCGGCATGTTATAATATTTTATATGAGAAAAATAAAAATAAGAATTATTATTGGAGGCTGTACAGATGATTCCATGCATACAAAATGTGACCAAAGATATTATTTGGGTCGGTGGCAGCGACCGGCGGCTCTCTTTATTTGAAAACGTCTTTCCCCTGCCCGATGGCGTCAGCTATAACGCCTATGTAATCTTAGACGAAAAGACCGCGCTGATGGATACCGCGGACGCTTCCATTGCCGCACGCTTTTTAGCCAATGTAGAGGGCGCGCTCAGTGGGCGCAAGCTCGACTACTTAGTGGTAAACCACATGGAGCCGGACCACTGCGCCATGATTGGCGAAATTGTACGCCGCTGCCCAGAAGTAAAGCTGGTAGGCAATGCAAAGACCTTCCGCTTTATGGAGCAGTTCTTTGATTTTCCGCTGGAGGGCCGCACAATCACTGTCAAAGAGGGCGACGCCCTTTCTCTGGGCCGCCATACCCTTCACTTCATCATGGCGCCTATGGTGCATTGGCCGGAAGCCATGATGTCTTACGACAGCACTGACAAAGTTTTGTTTTCTGCGGATGCTTTCGGTACTTTTGGTGCTTTCCACGGCCCGATTTTCGCCGACCAGACCGATTTTCAGGTGCGCTATATTGACGAGGCCCGCCGCTATTATACGAATATTGTTGGTAAGTACGGCCCGCAGGTACAGGCAGTACTGAAAAAAGCTGCCGGGCTTGCCATTGCCATGATCTGCCCGCTGCACGGGCCGATTTGGCGCAAAGACCTCGGCTGGTTCCTCGGCAAATACGACAAGTGGAGCCGCTATGAGCCGGAAGACAAGGGTGTCGTGATCGCCTACGGCTCAATGTACGGCAACACTGAGTCTGCCGCAGAAGAGTTGGCAAACCTGCTCGCACAAAAAGGTGTACAGGCACTGCGCGTTTACGATGTTTCTAAAACAGATTCTTCCTACCTGATTTCAGACATGTTCCGCTTCAGCAACTTTGTACTTGCCGCCCCAACTTACAACAATGACGTTTACCTGCCAATGCACGCCCTGCTGCACGACGTTGCGGCACTCAGCCTGCAAAACCGCAGGTACTCCTTAATCAGCAACGGCAGCTGGGCACCGGTGAGCGGCAAAAAGATGCAGGAAACCCTGAGCAGCCTGAAGAACATGCAGCAGGTTGGTGAAACCCTGCAGTTCCGCTCCAGCCTGAAAGAAACACAGCTGGCACAGCTTGATGCGCTGGCACAGGCAATTTATGATTCCCTGCAGGCGTAACATACCTTTGGAGGGACCAACACCATGAAAAAAGCGCTTTTTGTCGGCGGAACCGGCACCATCAGTTCTGCCGCTGCCCATCGTGCTCTGCAGGAAGGGTGGGAGTTGACACTGCTGCACCGTAGCGCTTCCCCTGTACCAGAGGGTGCCGAAACGCTGCAGGCAGATATCAACGACATCGATACTGTCAAGCAGCTGCTACAGGGGCGTCGATTTGACGCTGTCGCGGACTTTGTCGCATTTCAGCCACAGGATATTCTGCGGGATTTTTCCCTGTTTTCTGGCTGCACCGACCAATACCTTTTTATCAGTAGCGCCTCCGCTTACCAAAAGCCAATGAACTGCTTTCGTATTACTGAAAGTACGCCGCTTGTGAATCCATACTGGAAATATGCGCGGGACAAAGCAGCTTGTGAAGCGCTGCTGATGGAGCTTTACCGTAAAAATGACTTTCCGGTCACGATTGTCCGGCCAAGCCATACTTACGGCCCCGGCAAAGTCCCGGTCGCCATTCACGGGGAAAAGGGCTGCTGGCAGGTGCTTAGCCGTATGCTTGCCGGCAGGCCTGTGCTGGTACACGGCGACGGGCTGTCCCTATGGACGGTTACCTGGAACGAAGATTTTGCGCGCGGTTTTTCTGGCCTGATGGGAAACCCGCTGGCTGTTGGTGAAGCCGTACACATCACCGCAGATGAATCGGTTACATGGAACCAAATCTACAGCTTCATCGGGAAAGTGCTGGGAAAGGAGCCGCATCTGGTACACATTTCCAGTGAAATGCTGTGTGCGCTGCGTCCCTCTTTAACTGGCACCCTTCTTGGCGACAAAGCCTACAGCGTGTCGTTTGACAACCACAAAATCAAGCGGCTGGTGCCCGGCTTTTCCGCAAAAGTACCCGCCTGGCAAGGAATTGCACGCGCTGTGCAGTCTTTGCTGGAAAACCCGCGGCTGCAGGTACCGGATGAGGCCTTTGACAGCTGGTGTGACCGCACCATACAGCGCTACTTTTCTATTCTGACAGCTTCCCCGTAAAGCAGCTGCTGTATTACTGCTTAATTAATTA
Source organism: Oscillospiraceae bacterium (assembly GCA_022483045.1). Classification (NCBI taxonomy): domain Bacteria; kingdom Bacillati; phylum Bacillota; class Clostridia; order Eubacteriales; family Oscillospiraceae; species Oscillospiraceae bacterium. The sequence continues at coordinate 1,586,756 of JAKVOA010000001.1, forward strand.
TACTATATTGATACTGCAAAAAACGCGCCTTGAACAGACTTTTTACAGCCCGCTCAAAGCGCGTTTTCTATTTTTTGTCTTCATTTACGGGAAGTCCCGTACTGCTCCATTATTCAATAGAAATCAGATTGGGGTTGCTCTCCGGCAGTTTCTTGGTGTCTTTGCGGGGCAGCGAAATTTTGAGAATACCGTCCTCAAACTTTGCGTTTACATCCTCTGGCTTCATGTCGTCGCCGACATAGAAGCTGCGGGCGCAGGAACCGGTATAGCGCTCTTGACGAATGTAATTGCCCTTTTGGTCTTTCTGGTCATTTTCATGGGATTTTGCTGCCTGAATCAGCAGATATCCGTCTTTCAGTTCTACCTTTACGTCGTCTTTCTTAAATCCGGGCAGATCCACGGCCAGCTCATAGCTGGAGTCGGTCTGCTTGACATCTGTTTTCATCACGTTGCGGGCGTGCTTTCCCATCGGATTTTGAGCTGCAAGTGCGCGGTTCATTTCACGGCCGAAATTGTCGACCCAATCCGGGGCAAAGAAATCATCGAAAAGACTTTCACCGAAAATACTAGGCATCATAAGTCATTCCTCCATTCCTTTGATGGCGGGCTTTTTTTGGGGCCCACTTTTGGGCCCCTGCTGCCCGTCTCATAAAGCTTAAGCTGCCTTATTTTGGGAACCCGGCGCGGGGCTTTTTGCGGTACCTGTGCTTTGTTCCTCTGTTCTTTTGAACAACTCTATTATATCTCTAATTTTAGCACTGTCAACATTTGAGTGCTAAAATTCATAAAATATTCATATTTACTATTTTTATCTCTTTATCCCAGTTAGGAGGATATTCTATGGACTACCGTGGCACCCTGATTGCTGTACAGGACATGGAGCGCTCAAAAGCCTTTTACTGCGGCCTTTTCGGCATGACCGTCACCGCTGACTTTGGGGCAAACGTCGCCCTTTCGGGCGGGCTGTATCTGCAGACAGCAGAAAGCTGGCAGGGCATTTTGCAGCTGCCGCCGGAAAAAATATACTTTGTCGGCAGCGCGAGCGAGCTCTACTTTGAGACAGACGATTTTGATAACTTTATGGATTTGCTGTATGAAATATCGGATATTTCTTTCGTACACCCGCCTAAAGAGCACCCGTGGGGGCAGCGGGCTGTACGTTTTTATGACCCAGACCGGCACATCATAGAGGTAGGCGAAAAAATGGAAACGGTGGTGCACCGCTTTTTGTCGGCAGGGCTTTCTGCAGAAGAAACCGCGCAGCGCATGGATGTACCCATATCGTACGTGGAAAAGATTGCAGAAGAAGACGATGCCGCGCTTTTGTTTTCTTTGCTTACTTAAAAAGTTTAACTTTTTTGCACTTTCCACTTGTGAATTGATAAACTACATGCTAATATAAATTAAATAAATAAACATATTGGGGTTTATTAAAGGAGAGTGCTTTTGTATGTCAATTCAGAGTCCTTATCTCAATGCAGTGTACGCCGGCCTTGCCAAGCGCAGCCCTGAGCAGAAAGAATTTTTACAGGCAGTCCGCGAAGTATTTGAATCCCTGGAGCCAGTCGTCAATGCTCACCCTGAGCTGGAAAAGAACGGCATTATGGAGCGCCTGACCGAGCCGGAGCGCACCGTGCTGTTTCGTGTACCGTGGGTGGACGACAGCGGAAAAGTACGCGTAAACCGTGGCTACCGTGTGCAGTTCAACTCTGCTATCGGCCCGTACAAGGGCGGCCTGCGCTTTCATCCCAGCGTAAACCTCTCGATTATCAAATTTCTCGGTTTTGAGCAGACCTTTAAAAACAGCCTGACCGGCCTGCCTATGGGCGGCGGCAAGGGCGGCAGCGACTTTGACCCCAAGGGCAAGTCTGACGCAGAAGTCATGCGTTTCTGCCAGAGTTTTATGACAGAGCTTTACCGCCATATCGGCCCTGACTGTGACGTACCGGCCGGCGATATCGGCGTTGGCGGCCGTGAAATTGGCTTCCTGTTTGGCCAGTACAAGCGCATTCGCAATGAATTTACCGGCGTACTGACCGGCAAGGGCATCCCCTATGGTGGTTCTTTGGCACGCACCGAGGCTACCGGCTATGGTCTGTGCTACTTTGCCAAAGAAATGCTGGCTGCTGCCGGCCTGAGCTTTGACGGCAGCAAGGTCGTTATTTCCGGTTCTGGCAACGTGGCAATTTATGCCAACCAGAAAGCAACCGAGCTCGGCGGCAAGGTCATCGCCATGAGCGACTCCAACGGCTACATTGTCGACGAAAACGGCATTGACTACAAAGTAATGAAAGAAATTAAGGAAGTCAAGCGTGCGCGCATTAAGACTTACCTCAACTACGTCCCAAGTGCAAAATATGTTGAGGGCAGCACCGGCATCTGGGGCGTCCCCTGTGACATTGCCCTGCCCTGCGCAACTCAGAATGAGCTGCCGCTTGACGGCGCAAAGGCACTGGCCGCAAACGGCTGCAAAGCTGTCGCTGAGGGTGCCAATATGCCCTCTACCCCAGACGCAATCGCTTATCTGCAGGCAAACAACATTCTGTTTGCACCGGCAAAAGCCTCTAATGCAGGCGGTGTAGCAACCAGCGGCCTTGAGATGAGCCAAAACTCTCTGCGTCTTTCCTGGACATTTGAGGAAGTTGACGAGCGCCTGCATAACATTATGAAGAACATTTATGCAAACGCTGCCGAAGCTGCTGAAACCTATGGCATGAAGGGCAACCTAGTCGCAGGCGCCAACATTGCCGGCTTCAACAAAGTTGCAACTGCAATGCTTTCCCAGGGCATTGTCTGATTTCCGTTTCCCTTATTTCAATTTAGACAAAAAGGCCGGCGCTCCTGTGAAAAGGGGCGCCGGCCTTTACTTATAAATTTGTTTTCTGCAGCTTTGCCGCTAATGCAACCCAGCCATGCTCTTCCTGCCGCTGTAAAATCTGAAACCGCGGTTTCAGCACCCGCAGCACGTCCTCCTCGCGCTCATCGATAATGCCGCTCATCAGGTAGACCGCGCCGGGCTTAAAGAAGTGCTCAACATCGGCGGTCAGCTGGATGATGACATCGGCAACAATATTAGCAACGACAACGTCATAGGTGCCGCTGACTTTTTCTGTCAGGCTGCCGCAGATGCCGGTAAAGCGGTCTCCCACATGGTTGCGGGCGGCATTTTCAGTCGCCGTTTTGACGGCCAGTTCATCAATATCCACTCCAACAGCATTTTTGGCACCCAGCAGCAGTGCCGCCACTGATAAAATGCCGCTGCCGCAGCCGACATCTAAAACAGCAGCACCCGGCTTCATGTATTCTTCCAGCATCTGCATACACAGGCGGGTGGTCTCGTGGGTACCGGTACCAAAAGCCAGGCCGGGCTCCAAATGCAGCACAATGCGGCCGCCGCTTTCCGCTGGTTCTTCCCAAGAGGGCTGAATCAACAGTTTTTTGCCCACAGGCATAGGATGAAAGTACTTTTTCCAGTTGTTAATCCAATCTTCCATACGACAGTTGGAGGTCTGTATATTGTTTTCAATTCCCGCAGCGCGAAGCCTTTCCGAAAGAAAGGCGATTGCCTCGGTGGGGCTGTCCTGCGGCTGCAGGTAAACATGAATCAGCGTATGCGTGCGGTCTTTTTTCAGCAGATCAGCATCGATAAGGTCAATATGCGCAATCTCGCGTGCGCCCTCCTCCAAATCAGAGTAGTCCTCAATATAAATACCATAAGGTACGACCATCTGTGCGATAGCCTCAGCCTGTTCACTGTCTTTTTGCGGTACGGTCACGGTCACGTCTGTCCAATCCATTGTATATCTCCCATATCATAGATTTCTGCATATCGGGCAAAAGCCTTGCTATCATCTTAGCATGAAGCCTTTTTGATTGCAATATAGATGGTAAGAAGAGATGTACAAGGAGGCAGACAGATGAACAGACGCACTTTCTTCCGCAACACCTGCTGGCTGACCCTAGAAGCCGCCGCGCTGCGCCTTTCGGGCATCTGGTTTCGCGGCTGGGTGTGCGGGGCGCTCGGTTCCGTGCAAATGGGACTGTACCAGCTCATTTTTTCGGTGTTTTCGCTGGGCGTTGTGTTGTCGGCCTCCGGGGCAAACTTTGCCGCCACCCGCCTGACCGCCGAAAGGGGCCCTAATCGGCAGACGCTGCGCCGCTGCTTGGTGCTGGGCCTTTTGGTCAGCTTTATGGCTGGCGCAGGGCTTTACTTTGGCGCACCGCTGCTTTCACCGTATCTTGGCAGCACCGCGCCGCTGCGAGTGCTGATTCCCGGCCTGCCGTGCATCGCTGTTTCTGCTGTATTAAAAGGCTGTTTTGTAGCGGAAGGACGTACCGGCCCACCCATGGCCGCTGAGCTGCTGGAGCAGGCTGCCGGCATTACACTGAGCATCTTTTTTGTAAAGAATACTGCAGCCCCCTTAGCGGCACTAATGCTTGCCTCTACTCTTTCTGAGGGCGTTTCCTGTATTTTCATGCTGCTCTCCTATGCGAAATGCTTTCTGCGGAAAAAGCAGCTGCAAAAAGAAACTGCACCTGCTCCATGGAAAGAAGCTGTGCGTATCGGTGGGCCAGTCATGGGCGGGGCGGGACTGCGCAGCCTTTTATTTTCCATTGAAAACCTGCTGATTCCGCGCGGACTTGCACTGCACGCCGGTGCTGCGGGTGCGCTGTCACAATACGGTCTGGTACAGGGCATGGTCCTGCCGATTTTGCAGTTTCCCAGTGCGCTGCTTTCGGTAGCTGTCATTTTACTGGTGCCAGAGCTTGCCCGCTGCTGTGCCGGCCGCTGTCGGCAGCGGATTCGGCTGGTGGCAGGCAGTGCATTCCGTCTGACCATGTGTTTTTCTTTTGCTGCCGCCGCATGTACGGCAATATTTGCCTTCCCGCTGTGCCGCCTGTTTTACCACAATACACAGGGTGCGCTGCTTCTGCGCGTGATGGCGCCGCTTTTGCCACTGATGTATGTCGACAGCGTGGTTGACGGCATGCTCAAAGGTCTGGACCAGCAGTCGTGGTCTCTGCTTTATAACCTGACAGATGCCAGTATGCGCGTCCTTTGGTGTGCGTTTATTTTGCCCTTCACCGGACTGCCCGGGTACATTCTGCTTCTGTTCCTAAGTGAAATTTACAACGCAGTACTCAGCATATCTCGTCTGCTGAAAGTGGCCGAGCTGGAAATTTCGCCGCTGTGGGTACTGCTGCCGGCAGGCGGCGCGGCACTGCTTTATCTTTTGTTTCACAGCTTTTTCCCATAAAAAGAGCCGCCCCGAGGGGCGGCTCTTCAAAGAATTCAATCACAAATATGGTAGCCCGCGGCGGTAAGGGCGCTGCGGATTTGGCGAATATGCTCCCAGTTGCGTGTTTCCATACGCAGCCGCAGAAAGCACCCCGAAACATCTGAGCCTGCATCCGCACGGTCGTGGAAAACGCTGACCACGTTGCCGCCCAAATCCGCAATAATTGCAGAAATCTCTTTCAGCTCGCCGGGACGGTCCATCAGGCTGATAGTAAGGTCTGTATTGCGCCCGGCTTTCAGCAGGCCGCGATTGATGACTTTGCTGAGAATCGTCACATCAATATTGCCGCCGGAAAGGATACAGGCGACCTTTTTGCCTTTCAGAGGCAGTTTGCCAGACATCACCGCCGCGACCGACACAGCGCCTGCACCCTCGGTAATCAGCTTATGCTGCTCAATCAGTGCCAGCACAGCCGCTGCAGTCTCGTCCTCAGAAACCGTTACGACATCGTCTACGTATTTTTTGCAGATCTCAAACGTCAGGTCGCCCGGGCATTTTACAGCAATGCCATCAGCAAACGTATGCACCTGTTCCAGTTCTTCCGGTTTGCCGTCCTTTAAGGAACGCACCATACTGGGCGCGCCAGCCGCCTGCACACCGTACACCTTGCAGTTTGGATTTAAGGATTTAATCGTAAAGGCAATTCCTGAAAGCAGGCCGCCGCCGCCCACCGGCACAACGACCGCGTCCATATCCGGCAGCTGCTCTAAAAGTTCCAAACCAATCGTGCCCTGACCCGCAATGACATCTGGGTCGTCAAACGGATGAATCAGCGTACGCCCGCTTTCTTTCTGCAGCTCGACTGCCTTGTTGTGGGCATCGTCGTACACGCCGGGCACCAGGCAGACCTTTGCACCATAGCGCTTGGTAGCCTCTACCTTGCTGATAGGTGCCGTAGCGGGAATGCAGATGAGCGCGTCAATGCCGTTGTGCGCAGCGGCAAGCGCCACACCCTGTGCGTGATTGCCCGCAGAGCAGGCAATTACACCTTTTTTCTTTTCTTCCTCGCTGAGCTGGCTAATCTTATAATAAGCACCGCGTACCTTAAAAGAGCCGGTCACCTGCAGGTTTTCGGTTTTTAGGTAAACTTTGCAGTCTTCTGAAAGCTTTGGCGCCGGCAGCAGATCTGTTTTGCGGGCAACCTCCTTTAAAACAAACGCTGCATGGTATACTTTGTCGAGTGTCAGCATGTTTCTGCCTTCCTTCCTATTTTTAAAGCATATTCCGTTTGACGAATGTACGAATCGGCTGAATTTCCCCTCAAGTAAAGAATTTATATTCTAAAGAATGAACCGCAGTATAAAAAGCGGGTTATTTACCCATTGCCATAGCACCCGTGCGCAAAATCTGCAGCACACCGTAGGGGTTGGCAAGCTCAATAAAGGAATTGATAGTCCCCGCGTCGCCGGTCAGCTCTAAAATCATAGAGTCCGGCTCGACATCCAAAATATTCGCGTGGAATACATTGGCAAGCTCCACCAGTTTTTCGCTGGTCTGTGCCGTACGGCTTACTTTCAGCAGCAGGTGTTCGCGAATCACTGCTTTGTCCCGCTGCAGTACGGTCACATTTTCTACATCAATGAGCTTGCTGACCTGCTTGTCGACCTGGCGGATAATGCGGTCATCGCCCGAAACGACAATGAGGATACGGGAATAATCAGTATCTTCCGTCTGGCAGGCGACAATCGAAAGGATATTGTAGCAGCGGCGGCTAAACAGCCCTGAAATGCGCAGCAGCACACCGGGATTGTTGCGTGCCAAAATAGACAGCACATACTGTTTTGTATTTTCATCTTCATGCATAGGTGTGTTTCACTCCTTTCCCGAGACGCATCACATTTCCAGCATAGGGTCCTCTGCACTGGCACCAGCCGGCACCATAGGCAGTACATTCACATCGCGGTCTACCCAGCAGTCCACCAGCACCGGGCCGTGCTCTGCAAGGGCTTTGCGCAGCACTGGCTCAATCTCTTCTTTTGTGCGGATGCGGTAGGCCTTTACCCCAAAAGCTTCGGCCAATTTGCAGAAATCTGTGTTGGTATCCAGTGTGGTCTGGGAAAAACGGCCGCCATAAAAAAGCTTCTGCCACTGACGCACCATGCCAAGAACAGAATTGTTGAGCAGCAGCTCGACAACCGGCAGCTGATAGTTAGCCACTGTGGAAAGTTCGACACAATTCATGTGCAGGCTTCCATCGCCGGCGATATTAACCACCGTGCTGCCGGGATTTGCCGCCTGTGCCCCCAGTGCCGCGCCCAGGCCGTAGCCCATGGTGCCCAAACCGCCGGAAGAAAGGAACTGGCGTGGACGGCGGAATTTATAGAACTGTGCAGCCCACATCTGATGCTGGCCAACCTCGGTTGTAATAATCGCATTGGAGTCTGTCAGAGCATCCAGCGTTTCAATTACATCTTTGGGCAGCACGCCTGCTTTGGCGCTTTGGGTAAGAGGATACTGCTTCTGCCACGCAGCCACCTGCTGCATCCAGCTGGTGTGCTCCTGCTGTGGCAGCAAAGCCAAAAGGCTTTGCAGTACCTGGCGGGCATCGCCCTCCAGCCGCAGGTCGACATCGATATTTTTATTGAACTCCGCAGCGTCAATATCAATCTGCAAAATTGGGCAGTTGCGGGCAAACAAGCCCGCGTTGCACAGCACACGGTCGGAAAAGCGGGTGCCGACCGCTACAAACAAGTCGCAGTTGCGCAGCGCCTCAGCGCTGGTTTTGGTGCCGTGCATTCCGAGCATTCCCATATAGCGTGGGCTGTGTGCATCAAAAGCGCCCTGCGCCATTAAAGACGCGCTGACCGGTGCATCCAGTTTTTCGGCAAAGACTTTTGCTTCGGCAGAGGCACCGGAAGCGACAACACCGCCGCCCAGATACAAAAACGGACGTGCACTGCCGCGCAGCATCTCTGCTGCCTGCTGCAGGTGCTTTTCATCGGGATGTGGCAGCGGCATAAGCGGCAGCGGCTCACTCTTTTGGTAGTCATACTTTTGGCCGGTTACATCTTTCGGAATATCCACCAGCACAGGCCCTGGCCGGCCGGACTGCGCGATTTGGAACGCCTGGCGCAGCGTGTCGGCCAAGTCTTCAATATGCTTAACAAGAAAATTGTGCTTTGTAACGGGCATGGTAATGCCGGTGATATCGACTTCCTGAAAAGAATCCAGCCCCAGCAGGTCAACATTGACATTGCCGGTAATGGCGACAACCGGCACGCTGTCCATATAGGCAGTGGCAATACCGGTAACTAGGTTGGTGGCCCCAGGGCCGGAAGTGGCAATGCAGACCCCGGCTTTTCCGGTTGAGCGTGCGTAGCCGTCGGCAGCATGGGCAGCGCCCTGTTCGTGTGCTGTACGGATATGGCAGATACGGTCGCGGTACTCATACAGTGCATCATAAATATTCAGCACTGCCCCGCCCGGATAGCCAAACACCGTATCCACTTTTTGTTCCAGCAGGCACTCCATAATAATCTGTGCACCAGTCAGTAACATCTTGCAGTCCTCCAATTCTTACAATTTGCCAAATACCACGATTCTATATCCAGTATATAGAAAACAAAAACTCCCGTCTCAGCCAAAAGGCCAGAGACGGGAGAAATTCTTCCGTGGTACCACTCTGTTTCGCCGCTGCAGAAAGCGGCCTCGCGCACATCAGACAATGTGCTTTCCTGTAACGGGGAAAAACCGGGCGCGCCTACTGACAAAGAAAGCTTTCAGCCGCCTGCTCCGGGGTGATTGACCGCACATATCCCCACTGCCTCGCACCAACCGGCAGTTCTCTGAGGGGGAACCTGTACGGGCTGTCCCTTTCACTGCATTTGCAGAAATTTTAATTTGTGTTTATTTTACGCGCTCAAATCGGAAATGTCAAACTTTTTTTACAGAATCGTACAGAAAAATTCGGTACCCGCCATACAGCAGATACCGAATCCCTTTATAGATAAAAATACAACGATAAATCTGCTTAATCCAGTGCTTTGTCCGCCACCTGCTTCTGCAGGCGGGCAATAAAGTCTGCCAAAGACATTGCACCCAGGTCGCCCTCTTTGCGGTGGCGCACAGAGATGTTGCCTGCTTCGAGTTCTTTGTCGCCGATCACCAGCATGTACGGTGTTTTCTGCATCTGCGCTTCGCGGATCTTGTAGCCGATTTTTTCATTGCGGTCATCGCACTCTACGCGAATGTCCGCCGCGTCCAGTTCATCGCGCAGCTTGTGCGCGTACTCCTGATGGCGCTCGGCGATTGGCAGAATCTGTACCTGCACCGGGGAAAGCCACAGCGGGAAAGCGCCGGCAAAGTGCTCCGTCAAGATACCGATAAAGCGCTCGATAGAGCCAAACACCACGCGGTGCAGCATAATCGGGCGGTGCTTCTGTCCATCTGCGCCGGTGTACTCCAGTTCAAAGCGCTCTGGCAGCTGGAAGTCCAGCTGAATGGTGCCGCACTGCCAGGTACGACCCAGGCAGTCAGTCAGGTGGAAGTCAAGCTTCGGGCCATAAAAAGCGCCGTCGCCCTCATTGACATCGTAGTCATAGCCCATTTCACTGACAGCGTCGCGCAAAACCTGCGTAGCGTTGTCCCAAGTCTCCTTGTCGCCCATGTGATCTTCCGGCATAGTAGAAAGTTCAATATGATACGGGAAACCGAATGTTTTATAGACGCTGTCGATTAAACGCACAACACCCTGAATCTCGCTCTTCATCTGGTCAGGCGTCATGAAAATGTGGGCATCGTCCTGATGGAAGCAGCGCACACGCATCAAACCGTGCAGAGCACCGGAAAGTTCATGGCGGTGCACCAGGCCAACTTCACCCAAGCGCAGCGGCAGGTCTTTATAAGAACGCATTTTGGTTTTGTAAACCAGCATGCCGCCGGGGCAGTTCATCGGCTTAATGGCATAATCCTCGCCGTCAATGACCGTGGTGTACATATTCTCTTTATAGTGTGCCCAGTGGCCGCTGCGCTCCCACAGCTTGCGGCTGAGAATAACCGGTGTAGAAATTTCCTGGTAGCCAGCCTTTTTGTGTACCTCGCGCCAGTAATCCATCAGCAGATTTTGCAGCACCATACCCTTTGGCAGGAAAAACGGGAATCCCGGGCCTTCCTCCATAAAAGTAAACAGCTCCAAGTCGCGGCCCAGTTTGCGGTGGTCGCGCTTTTTAGCCTCTTCCAACATGGCAACGTAGTGGTCTAAGTCTGCCTTTTTCGGGAAAGAAATACCGTAAACACGCTGCAGCATTTTGTTGTTGGAATCTGCACGCCAGTAAGCGCCGGTGCAGTTGGTAAGCTTTACGGCCTTGACACAGCCAGTGCTCAAAAGATGCGGGCCGGCACACAGGTCAATGTAATCGCCCTGCTTGTAGAAAGAAATCTTTTCGCCCTTGCCGCTGTGTTCTTTTACCAGTTCCACTTTATAGTCCTGCTTTGCGTCCTGCATCATCTGCAGGGCTTTGTCTGCAGGGACCTCTACGCGCTCAAGCGGGATATTCTGTTTGATGATTTTTTTCATTTCCGCTTCAATTGCGGTCATATCCTCAGGAGTCAGGGTGCGGGGCAGGTCAAAGTCATAGTAAAAGCCATGGTCAATGGACGGCCCAATAGCGAACTTTGCGCCTGGGAACAAATGCTGCACCGCCTGCGCCATAATATGAGAAGTGGTGTGCCAGTAAGCGCGCTTGCCGTCTTCACTTTCAAACGTCAGGATTTCCAATTTGCAGTCCTCGGTCAGTGGGGTGCGCAGATCTACAACTTTGCCGTTTACGCGGCCCACACAGGCAGCCTTGTACAGGCCGGGGCCAATGCTTTTGGCAACCTCTGCCACCGTTGTACCGGGCTCAAAGGAACGGACATCATTTTTTAAAGTAACATTTATCACGGATTCTCTCTCCTTTATAAAATTCTTTTGCGCCGAACAGTGCCGGAAAAACAAAAAACGCCCTGCCCCCAAAGCTGGGGCAAGACGTAAAAATACTCTCGCGGTTCCACCCAGATTGCGCCGCTGTAAGCGGGCGCATCTCTTGCGGCGGGTAACGGTGCCGAGCCGGCGTGCTTCATCGGCACACACTCAAAGGCGGTAGCAACTGTGTTTTTTCCACCGCGGGCGTTTCCAGCCTGTCGGCGCCCGCTCTCTGCTGCGGAAAAAGCACTGCTTCCTTATCAACGATTTCCGGTATTCGGTTTGCCTGTATCATAGCACGTCCATCCCGCCTTGTCAATGAGAGAATTCCAGTTTTTTGGGCGGCAGAGCCAGCTTTTGCCCACAAATTGCAGGAATTCGGGCAAACGCGTCCTTCTTTCTTGACATTTGACCTGTAAATGTTATACACTAGTGAAGTAAATGTGTTATTTTGCATTTTCATCTATCAAAATTCCGTACTTTTATGAACTAACATGATTTTTTATGCAGCCCGCCGCCACAGTTATGCGGGCCGCAAGTCCACTGGAAGCACCTGTTTTGCTCCAGCAGATAGAGTGGCAGACAAACCGCCGGGTGCGGCCGGCGTAAAAGGCCCGCCTGTCTTGGCCGGGCCGTTTGGTATGTGTATTTTTTTATAGATTGTCTTTTACCGAAAATAAATTTACACGAAAAATTCCATATCTGTATGCAAAGCGGAATGGGCGCTCTCCGGGACAGAGGAGGTGCTCAAAATGAATTCGATCTTAGCAGTTGTTCTTTGCATAGTCTGTCTAGCTGCAGGGATTACAGCGGGCTTTTTTGCGGGTGAACGCCACCGCAAACAAACCGCCGAGCTTGCCATCGGCTCTGCCGAAGAAGAGGCCAAGCGCATTGTAAACGACGCAATCAAAACTGCAGAAGGCAAAAAGAAAGAAGCTGTTCTGGAAGGAAAAGACGAGCTGCACCGCATGCGCACCGAGGCTGACCACGAAATCAGCGACCGGCGCAGGGAAATGCAGCGGCAGGAACGCCGCGTGCAGCAAAAAGAGGAGAATCTGGACAGAAAGCTTGAGTCCCTTGAAAACAAAGAGGATAAGCTCGCTAAAAAGAACAAACAGGCGGAAGACCGCCTGACAGAAGCCGAAGACATGAAAAAGCAGCAAATGGAAACTTTGGAGCGTATTTCCGGCTTTACTGCAGAGCAGGCAAAAGATTACCTGCTCAAGCAGTTTGAGTCTGAGTTGCAGCATGAAAAGGCTATTAAGCTGCACGACATTGAGCAGCAGACCAAAGACAGCGCCGACAGCACTGCCCGTGAAATTATCTCTATGGCTATTCAGCGCTGTGCCGCCGACCATGTCTCTGAAGCAACCATTTCGGTTGTGCCGCTGCCAAATGACGAAATGAAAGGCCGCATTATCGGCCGTGAGGGCCGCAATATCCGCACCATTGAAACCCTGACCGGCGTTGATTTGATTATCGACGATACACCGGAAGCCATCACCATTTCCAGCTTTGAGCCGATTCGCCGTGAAGTCGCGCGCATTGCGCTTGAAAAGCTGATCGCCGACGGGCGCATTCACCCGGCCCGCATTGAGGAAACGGTCGAAAAGGCACGCCGTGAGGTTGACGCAAGCATCAAGCAGGCCGGCGAAAACGCTGTACTGCAGGCCGGCATTACCGGCATTCACCCTGAGCTGGTCAAGCTTTTGGGACGCCTGCGCTACCGCACCAGTTATGGTCAGAACGTACTGGAGCATTCGCTGGAAGTCGCCTCTCTATGCGGCATTATGGCCTCGGAACTGGGTCTTGACCCCACCATGGCACGCCGTGCCGGTCTGCTGCACGATATCGGCAAAGCGCTTGACCATGAAATGGAAGGCTCGCATGTCGATATCGGCGTAGATGTTGCCCGCAAGTACAAAGAAAGTGAAGCGGTTGTCCACGCGATTGCCGCCCACCACAACGACATTGAGCCAAAGACCGTCATTGCCTGCTTAGTGCAGGCGGCCGATGCAATCAGCGCAGCACGCCCCGGCGCCCGCCGCGAAAATGTAGAAAACTACATCAAGCGTCTGGAAAAGCTGGAGGAAGTCGCTTCTTCGTTTGACGGAGTAGAGCGCTGCTATGCGATTCAGGCAGGGCGTGAAATCCGCGTCATTGTAAAGCCAGAGGAAATCTCAGATGACCAAATGACCCTTTTGGCACATGATATCTGCAAAAAGATTGAGGCCGAATTGGAATATCCGGGCCAGATTAAAGTAAACATTATTCGTGAAAGCCGCGCAATCGACTACGCGAAATAAGGAAAGCTGCCGCGCCGCATATCTGCGTTGTGCGGCAGTTTTCATTTTTAAGGATTTTTGTAAATGAAAGCACAGCAGATTTGCTGAAGGAGGAAAAATACATGAATATTCTTGCCATTGGTGATATTGTCGGCAGCGTCGGCTGCCGTTTTCTGCGGTCAAAACTGCCGGGGCTAAAGAAGCTGAAGGGAGTAGACCTGGTGGTTGCCAACGGCGAAAACAGTGCAGATGGAAACGGCCTGACCCCCTCTTCTGTGCGCTATCTGCTCGACAGCGGCGTGGATGTTTTGACAAGCGGCAACCACAGCTTCCGCCGCAAAGAAAGCTATGACACCTATGACGAGTGCGAGCAGCTTTTGCGCCCGGCAAATTTTCCGGCGGGCGCGCCGGGTCGTGGATATTTGGTATATGACATGGGACGCACGCAGGTCGGTATTTTTAATTTGATGGGAACTGCCTATATGGAACCGCTCGACAATCCCTTCTTTACAGCGGACGCCTTTCTGAAAGATACGCCAAAAATCACTGTCGTTGATTTTCACGCAGAGGCTACCGGCGAAAAGCGCAGTATGGGCTACTACCTGGACGGCCGCGTGAGCGCCCTGTGGGGCACACACACACATGTACAAACTGCGGATGAGTGCATTCTGCCCAAAGGCACCGGCTATATCAGCGACCTTGGCATGACCGGCACGGTCGAGTCTGTGCTGGGGGTCAAGCCGGAACTCACAATCCGCAAAATGCGCAGTCAGCTGCCGGTGCGCTTTGACCTGGTACAGGAAGGGCCGTTTAAGATGGACTGCTGCCTATTTGAAATTGATGACACCACCGGGCACTGCCAGTCAGCAGAGCGGCTGGAAATCCAGTAAAGCTGCCAAAAGGTCGCTTTCTGTCTACCTTTTTTACTCGATTTTCCCATTGCATCCGGTCTGCCGGGCTGCAAGTTTTCAGTTGAATCCCTGTTTATTCTATGGTATACTGTTATTAAATAACAATCAAACAGACTTAGCCGGGCGCTGCGTTTTTGCGGGCGCCCGCATCACAAAGTTTCTAAAGGAGCTTTTTCATGATAAACGGAGCAGAATTGCGAGATGCAATGATTTCCGGCGCAAACAGTATTGCGAAAAGCCGGAGCAGCATTGACAAATTGAATATTTTCCCTGTGCCCGATGGCGACACCGGCACCAATATGTCTATGACAATGGCAAATGCTTCTGCGGAACTGCAGAAATCAGCGTGCACCGCTGTGGGTGAAATTGCCCGCACGGCGGCCTCCGGCCTTTTGCGGGGCGCCCGCGGCAATTCCGGCGTTATCCTCTCCCTGCTGTTCCGCGGCTTTGCGGACGGCGTAAAAGGCAAAGATACCGTAAACGGAACCGACATGGCAGATGCACTGGAAATCGGCGTAAGCGATGCCTATAAGGCAGTCATGAAACCAACCGAGGGCACTATTTTGACCGTTGCACGTGTTGCCACGGAAAAAGGCAAAACTGCAGCCGAAATTGACAACGACCCGGTCTATGTATGGGATGCCATCTGCCAAGGCGCCGAAGAAGCCCTGGCAGAGACCCCCCAGCTGCTGCCCGTGCTGAAAAAAGCCGGCGTGGTAGATGCTGGCGGCAAAGGCCTGTGCTGCATTTTGGAAGGCATGATGAGTGTTTTCCGCGACGGTGTCATTGTACAGAATGAAGTAGAAAGCAGCGTTGCTGCCGACTTAAACCAAGATGATGCTTTCCGCAGCGCAGCAGCCGAATTTGACGCAGATGTTCGGTACACCTACTGCACTGAGTTTATTGTCAGCCGTGAAAAGGACCCTGAAAAAGATCCAGAGGTACTGCGCAGCTATCTGCAGACCATTGGCGACTGTGTTGTTGTAGTTGCCGATGATGACATCATCAAAACCCATGTGCATACCGAGCAGCCCAACCGTGCACTGGAAGCTGCCCTTACCTATGGCCAGCTGCTGACCGTAAAGGTTGAAAACATGAAGGAGCAGCACCGCAAAGCACAGGAAGCCAATGCTGCCACAAAGGAACAGAAAGAACAGGAAGACTTAAAGCAGGCAGAGCCCACCGAAGAAATCGGCTTTGTAGCTGTTGCCGCCGGCGAAGGCCTGAAAGCTTTGTTTGCCGACTTGGGCTGCAACCATGTTGTCAGCGGCGGCCAAACCATGAACCCCAGCACAGAGGATATTTTAGAGGCTGTCATGGCAACCCCGTCCAAAAACGTGATGATTTTGCCAAACAACAAAAACATTACCATGGCGGCCGAGCAGGTTATTCCGCTGGTCAAGGACCGCAAGGTTATGGTGCTGCCTACCCGCACTGTCCCGCAGGGCCTTTCTGCTATGCTGGCTTACGACCCGGATACTTCCTGTGAAGTAAATGCTGTAAAGATGATGGAAGCCGCCGGCAATGTAGATACCGGCACTGTTACCTTTGCCGCACGCGACAGCGAATTCGGCGGTCATCGCATTAAGCAGGGCGATATTTTAGGCCTGGTAAATGGCAAGCTGACACTGATTGAAAAAGATATTGTGCACACCTGCTCAAAGCTGACACGCTCTATGGTCACCCGCTCTACCGCATTCATCACCATTATTTATGGCGACGGAATTACTGAAGAACAGGCAAACGATGCCTACAACCGCATTAAAACGAAGATTAGTTCCGATATCGAGGTCACGCTGGTCAATGGCGGGCAGCCTATCCACTACTTCTTGATTTCTGTCGAATAATGTCATCTTTATTTGCAAAACCGATTACTGAGTTAAAAGGCGTCGGCAGCAAACGCGCAGAGCTTTTTCGCAAGCTCGGTGTGCCCACTGCCGGCGCTTTGCTGCGCTTATATCCGCGCACTTACGAAGATTGGAGCCACCCCTGCAGCATTGCGCAGGCCCCGCTTGAGCAGGCGTGCGTGGTGCTGGCCGAAGTCGAAAGCGTAAAGGCGCCAGTCTTTACGCGTACGGGACTGATGCTTGTGCATGTACGCGTGTGCGACCAGGAAGGCAGCACCCTGGAAATTGTTTTCTTTAATAATCCCTATATCCAGAATCTTATCACCGCCGGCACAGAGTATTTGTTTTCCGGCAAAGTTACCGCAAAACTGGGCAAACGTCAAATGGCCTCTCCCGTTTTTGTCCGGGCAGACAGCTGCCCCGGTCTGCGGCCGATTTACCCGCAGACGCGCGGCCTTTCCAGCAGGCAAATTGAAAATGCAGTGTGTGAGGCACTCAAGCTTTTACCGGACGTACTGCGAGACCCGATTCCGCAGGATATCCGGCAGGAATTTTCTCTATGTGAGCTGGGCTATGCGCTGCAAAATATCCATCAGCCGAAAAATCAGGAGAGCATGGAAGTTTCCCGCAGGCGGCTGGCTTTTGAGGAGCTTCTGGTGCTGCAGCTTGGTCTGCTCTCTATGCGGGGGCGCGCCCGCCGCGAAAGCACGCTTCCTGTCACAAATAACTGTCTGCAATCGTTTTGGCAGCTGCTCTCTTTTACCCCAACCCACGCGCAGCAGCGCGCAGCAGAGGAAGCAGTAAAAGATATGCAGAGCGGCATGCCTATGAACCGGCTGATTCAGGGGGACGTTGGCTCCGGCAAAACAGCTGTTGCCGCGGCATGCTGCTATGTTGTCATACAAAATGGTATGCAGGCCGCCCTGATGGCGCCGACAGATATTTTGGCGCGGCAGCACTATGAGTCGCTTTCAAAGCTGCTGGCACCCGCAGGCATTCGGGTAGGGCTTTTGACCGGTTCCTTAAAAGCAAAAGAAAAGAAAGAAGTAAAAGCTGCAGCGGCAGACGGCACTGTGCAGCTCTTGGTCGGCACCCATGCACTATTAACAGCAGACGTGCAGTTCCAAAAACTGGCGCTAGTCGTCACAGACGAACAGCATCGTTTTGGTGTCGGGCAGCGAGCTGCACTGGCCGAAAAAGGCCAAAATCCACATGTGCTGGTCATGAGCGCTACGCCGATTCCGCGTACACTAGCGCTCATTATTTACGGTGACCTAGACATTTCC
The DNA here is from genome assembly GCA_022483045.1 of Oscillospiraceae bacterium. Lineage (NCBI taxonomy): Bacteria > Bacillati > Bacillota > Clostridia > Eubacteriales > Oscillospiraceae > Oscillospiraceae bacterium. The sequence continues at coordinate 1,604,287 of JAKVOA010000001.1, forward strand.
GTCATTGACGAGCTGCCACCCGGGCGGCATGAAATCGAAACATACTGTATCGACAGCGGCAAGCGGCTGCGCGCACTGCACTTTTTACAAAAGCATGTACACCAGGGCCACCAAGCTTATATTATCTGTCCGGCGATCAATGCTGACAGCGACAAGGCCAGTGTAGAAACCTATGCCCGCCGCCTGCAGGCAATCCTGCCGGACTGCCGTATCGACACGCTGCACGGGCACATGAAAGGCAGCGAAAAAGAAGAGATTATGCAGGACTTTTCCGCGGGAAGCCTCGATATTTTGGTTTCAACTACCGTTGTAGAAGTCGGTGTTGACGTGCCCAACGCAGTGGATATGCTGATTGAAAACGCCGAGCAGTACGGCCTTTCACAGCTGCATCAGCTGCGCGGCCGAGTTGGGCGCGGAAAGTACCAGAGCTACTGCATCCTAGTTACCGATGCCCAAAACGAAGATGCCCGTGCGCGTATGCAGGTTATGTGCGAAACAAGCAACGGCTTTGTGATAGCGGAACATGACTTAAAGCAGCGCGGCCCCGGCGACTTTTTTGGTCAGCGGCAGCACGGCCTGCCACAGCTGAAAATTGCCGATCTAAATAACGACTGGGAAGTATTGAAAAACACGCAGACGGTCGCCCGCAAGCTGCTGCAGCAGGACCCTAAGCTGGAAGAAACGGATCACCGCGGCCTGCGCGCAGAAGTGCGCCAGCTTTTCCGCGGGCTCAGCGAAACGTAAAAACTCCACCCAAAAGGCAGCTGTCTCTGGGTGGAGTTTCTTTCTTCTGTATGCTACAATACAATAATAGAAAGCCGGCGGCAGCAGACGCCGCCAAGAACGGAGGAACGCCATGGCTAATTTAGATTATCAGTCTTTTAATACGTATTTAAAGTCAGAAAAGAATGACAGTGAAATCCGCTTCTATTTTATAAATGACCCCTCAGAAACCATGCGCTGCATAGGGCACCTGTCACACAGCGAAAAGCCGTACTGGGCCGGCTGCTGTGACGCAGCCGGCGGTGCAAAATTTCACCTTGCGGCAGAGCTGACCCATGCCAAAATCTTTGGCGGCAAATCTCTGCTGGAAGAGTGGGACAATGTATGTATCGTCAGCGTTAACAGAGTACCTTTTACCGAATGGCTCAGCCGCTAAGGCAAAGTTTCTTTACGACTCGCCTTCTATTTGGATGCAGCTGCTACCGTCTGGCAGGCGGCTGACGACAATTTGTTTTTGCATGACAGTCTGCAGCTCTGTCACATGAGAAATAATGCCAATGGTGCGCCCGGTTTTCTGCAAACGCAGCAGTGCCCCCATAGCAGTATCCAGCGTCTCTTGGTCGAGGGAGCCAAAGCCCTCATCGATAAACAGGGCATCCAGGCGCACCGCGCCGGAATAACTCTGCACCACATCAGAAAGGCCGAAAGCAAGCGATAAAGATGCCAGGAACAGCTCGCCACCCGAAAGCGTGCCGACATCTCGCTCGCCGCCGCTCGCAGCATCTAAAACAGCTAAGTCCAGCCCGCCCAGCGCGTTGCCGCCGGCGGGTGTTTTTTTGCGCAGAAGCCGGTAGCGCCCACCGGAAAGATCTGAAAATAGATTGTTTGCGCTGGAAAGAATATCGTCCAGCATAATTCCCAGTACAAACTGCTGAATCGGCACCCGCTGGCTAGTCTTGCCAGAGAGCAGACTAGCGAGGCGGCCGGTTGCCTCATAGCGCATTTTTAATTTTTTACCTGTCTTTTCTATATCTTCCATCTGTTTACATGAATGCTGCGCATTTTCCAAGCTCTCGGCAGCGTGTCCTGCTCTGCCCGCCAGCTCGGCTGCAGCCTGCTGTGCAGTTTCTCTCTCCCGTCGAGCAGCAGTATCGTCTGGCCGCAGGGTCTGCTGCGGCACGCCCGGCTGTGCACGAAAAGCTGCCATGGCCTCTTGATACTGCGTACGACTTTCAATGTCATCTGCCTGCGCTTTTTCAAGTGCCGCTTTTGCGGCCGCCTGCGCATTTTGTGCATCTGCTGCACTCTGCCGCAGCTGCGTTTCGCGTTTTTCAAGTTCACCGGCCTGCTGCCGCAGGCTGCGCACCGCTTTTTCCAAGTCAGCAAGGCTTTCGCTGCCCTGCATCTGCGCCGCAATTTCTTTTTGTGACGCCTCTTTCGCGGCAAGACTGCTGCTGAGTTCTGTTAACACGGCCCGCGCCTTTTCGGCGCGCAGGCGCGCGTTTTCGCGCTGCTGTTCCAATGCTTTTAGACGTTTCTGCGCGCTTTGCAGGGTTCTGACCGCCTGGTTTGCCTCTGCCTGATGCTGCTGCAGCTGGGCAAGTTTTTCCGAGCGCGCTGTGGGGTGCGGGTGCTGCAGCGAACCGCACACCGGGCAGGGACACCCCGGTTTTAAATCGGCCGCGACTGCGGCAGCCGCGTTGGTGTGCAGTTCCTGTTCCACCGCAGCGGAAAGCGCCGGTATCTGCTCGATTTTCTGGTTTAAGGCATCGATAAAGGCACTGCCTTTCTGCCAGTGCTGCTGTGCTTCTTTTTGCAGCTGTTCGGCTTGCTGCAACTGCTGCTTGTTTTGCGCCGCAGCGGCTTCTAAGCGCGCAATTTCTTTTTGCAGTGAATCCAGCCGACGGGCGGCCTCCAATGCGCCCTGACGGGAAACTGCGATTTCACGCAGCTTTGCCGCCTGCTCCCGCAGTGCCTGCGCCTGCGGCAGGGCAGCCTGCTGCTGTTGTGCACGCTGTGCGGCAAACGCTGCGCGCTTTTGGGCATTCTGCTGCTCCTGCTCCCGTTTTTGCAGAAAATCATAGGCTGATGCTGCCCGCGCAGATAAATCATAGGCACGGTTACAGGCCGCCTGCCGGTTTTGTGCCGCAGCAAGCGCCTTTTCTGCCTGCGCACAGTCTGCCTGCAGCGCTTTGCATTTTTCCTGCAGGGCCGCCAAATCTTTGACCTCTTCACGGGAAAGAATCGCCGCCTGCGCTGAATCATTGAGTCCGGTCTGTTTATGCAGTGCACTTGCTTTGTCGCGCATACAGCGGGTCAGGTGGTCCCACTTTTCGGTAGCAAACAGTGTCTGCAGCAGTCGTGCTTTTTCCAATGAACTGGAAAGCAGCAGCTTTAAAAAATCGCCCTGCGGCAGCACGACCACCTGCGAAAACTGCTCACAGGTAAGGCCGAGCAGTTTCTCTGCCTCTGCACGCACGCGCGTTTCTGAGCCGGAACACAGCAGCTGCCACGCGCCCTGTGAATTCTTTCGGTAACATTCGTGTACTTCTTTAATTTTCTTTGCATCTGCCCGTTTGGAGTAGTAAGTCTTGCGGCTGCGAAACCACCGGTATACAGCGCCGCGGTACGCAAATGAAAACTCCACCAGCGTTTCCTCTTCCTCTGGTGCGCCAAGACTGCGCATATCCGCCCAGCTGCGCCGCCCGCCGGTAGAGCGGCAGTACAGCGCAAAACACATGGCGTCTAAAATAGTGGTTTTTCCGCCGCCAGTGGCACCGGTGATGAGGAACAGCGGATGCTCGCCAAGCTTTGTAAAATCCACTTCTGTTTCATGCAGATACGAACCAAATGCTTTCATACGCAAACGGATAGGATTCATGCTTCTTCCTCCTCTTTCATTGCTTCCCGAAACAGAGCAAGGTCCTGCTGTGTCGGTTCCGTGCCGCAGACCTGCTGCAGAAACGCAGTAAAAATTTGTTCATCATCTACCCGGTGGCGACGCATCGCCCGCCGAAATTCGGTATCCTCACCTTCCCCTGCAGAAAGCAGCCATTCGCTCGAAAGGCCCAACAGGTTGGGATAATACGGTCGCAGTTGGTCAACTGGCTGAAAAACCGGGTGAGCATCCGTCAGCTGCACAAACAGATAATCTTCGCTCGGGGTCTCTTTGGCTGCCGACAAAAGCGCTTCAAAGCTGCCGCGCAGTACCCGCACATCACGCGGCGGCATTACGGGTACAACTGCGGTCTGTACTGCTCCGTTCTCCACTGTGACAAAGGTAACGCCTTTCTGCTGGTTTGCCTCATCAAAGCTGTACTTGAGCGGTGAGCCGGCATAGCGCCCGCTGCCTGCTTTCTGCGGTGCATGCAGGTGTCCCAGTGCCGTGTAGGCAAATGGCGCAAAGCAGTCTAGTCCCACTTGGCTGCTGCCGCCGACAAAGGCCGGGCTTTCACTGGCGCTGATCTTTCCGCCGGCCGCAAAGCAGTGCGTCACCAAAATGTTGACTGCATCAGGGTCGGGCTGCACGCGGGCCAAAAGGGCACGGAATGCTTCATCCATGGTACGGGGGCCGTCTTGCTGTTGCTGCAGCGCCTGCCGGGCTACGGTGGGGTCACAGTACGGCAGAGTATAGCAGCAAAGCGTGCCATCTTTGGTTTGAATGGTGTAGGGGTTCCAAAGGTCCTCGGGCCGGGTCGCCAAAACGACCCCCTCCCTGCGCAGAAAAGACGTGCCCAAAGAAAGCCTGCGGGCGCTGTCGTGATTGCCCGAGACCGCAACCAGCGGAATCTGCAAAGCGGAAAGGCCGCGCAGAAACTGGTCAAAAAGCTCAACCGCCTCGACCGGCGGCACCTGACGGTCAAAAATATCGCCGGCCAAAAGCACGGCGTCCGGCCTCTCTTTTTTGATGAACGGCAACAGCCACTCCAGCAAAAACCAGCGCTGATCCTCTAGCAGGCTGCGCCCGTACAGGGCCTTGCCCAAGTGCCAGTCGGCCGTATGCAGCAATTTCATAAGAAGGAACTTCCTTTCTTTTCCCTGCCCGCAAAAGTTGCGGATTCTGCCTTTTCTTTTTTTATAAATACTGGTATACTGAAGTATACATAATTAAATACTGCGAAATAAAGAATGGATGCAGACAGTCTGTATTTATTTTATCACACTGGAGGAAAGACTTCCATGAAAAAACGTCTGCTTGCGCTGCTGCTTTTGCTGACAGTTGCCACGGCGGGTTGCCTGCCTGCCAGCGCTGCCGGCAGCAGTGCAGCCTCTTCATCTGCCGCCTCAAAAAGCAGCTCCGGCAGCACATCCTCTGCTAGCGCGTCAAGCCAAAGCGGGAACAGTGTCTTTAAACCGAATTTTCAGCTGAATTCCAAAGCTGTCGAGCTGGTAAACCTGGACACCGACACCTCTGTCTTCGAACAAAACGCCAGCCAAAAAATGTACCCAGCCTCTACTACAAAAATCATGACATTCATTATCGTCATCGAGCATGTAAAGAATGTGGACACGGCCACCATGACATACACCGATAAAGAAAAAAAGATGATCGATGGCACCGGCAGTTCTACCGCAGGACTGAAGGTCGGTGAAAAATTCAGTATACATCAGCTGTTGTACGCCATGATGGTCCCCTCTGGCAACGATGCGGCCCTGCTTTTGGCGGACTATGTCAGCGGCGGCGATGTGGACAAGTTTGTGGAAATGATGAATCAAAAAGCCAAGGCACTGGGCTGTACAGGCACACACTTTGCCAACCCGGATGGCTTGCCGGACGACAACCACTATACCACGGCGCGCGACATGGCCACCATGGCAAAATACGCCATGACGCTCAACTACTTTATGGAGGTCTGCAATACAACTGTCTATAACTTAACGCCGCTGAATCAGCCCACGATCAAGCGGCAGCTAACAACAACCAACGCCATGATTGACCGCGGCTCGCAGGGCGGCCTGTACTACAATCCCTATGTAAAAGGCATAAAAACCGGCCATACCAGCAAATCCGGCCGCTGTCTGGTCAGTACTGCCGTTTACGGCGGGCGCACTTATCTGTGTGTAGTGATGGGTGCGCCGCTGAGCGACACCAAATATGGAGAAATGACCGATACCACAAACCTGTACAAATGGGTTTACAGCAACTTTAACCTGGTGCAGATTGCCTCGGCAAAACAGCCTATTTGGGAAGTATCTTTAAAGTACGCGTGGAACCGCGACTCAATCACGTTGTATCCGGAAAAAAACGTTTCGGCAGTTTTGCCAGAGGGCGTCAGCGCCAGCAGCGTAGAGGTCACGACCAACGTGCCCAGTGCAGTAGAGGCTCCGCTGAAAAAGGGCCAGGTTGTCGGCACCGCCACCCTGACCTACGCAAAACAGAAATTGGCAACTGTACGCTTGGTAAGCAATGAAGACGTCAACCGCAGCGAATTGGTGCACTCGGCCACGACCGCCAAAGCGATTTTCTCTTCCCCTTGGTTTATCGCAATTTTTGCGGTCATCGTCTTGCTACTCGTGATTTATATCGTTTTGGCGGTTGTTTACAGTCGCCGCAAACGTAACCTGCGCAAGGTACATAAGTACAAGCATTTTTAAAGAATACTGCAAATGTAGTAGAAAACGAGACTTCTGTTCGGCCGCTGAGCCGTGGAAGTTTCGCTTTTTTAACACGCAAACCTGTTTTTACACAAAGCACCGCCTAGTTCACTTCCCCGCAAAGTGGCTGCATTAGAAGGAGCTCCCGTACTTTTTTCTACACTGTTAAAAAAGGCACCCCAAAAAGGTGTCTCTCTAAGGGATTTGGTTCCCTGGGAAAATATCGGCATAGTTTGGAGAAATCCGGCTATGCCGATTTTTTCTGCGTATCGGGCAGGTCGACTGCACCGATAAAGTTCCAATGAATGAGAATGGTCTGCTTTTTTGTCCGTGTTCCGGGTACTTTTTCCGGCTTGAATACATCGATACGTTCCACCAATGTATGGATGATTGCGGCATCCAGTTTCTTGACTTCGGTGTACTTTTTCACCTGTGCACGGAAGGAGTCAATGTTGAGCCGTTGTACTTTGGCTTTGGAAATAGCCTCACGCAGTTCCACTACTTTGACTTCAAGCGTTTTCTGCTCCTGCTCATAGGTGGCAGTCATTCTGGCAAAACGCTCGTCACTGACCTTACCGTCGATGTTGTCCTCATAGAGCCGTTGGATGATTTCATCCAGTTTGTGGATGCGCTGCATTGCCTGCTCCAGTTCTCTGTTGCTGTCACGGAGTTGTCGATTGAGGTCTTTTTCATTTTTCTTGGTCAGCATCTCCACAAATTCGTTTTCGTGATCGCGGACGAAGGCGAGCATCCTGTTTATCTCCGTCAGCAGAATCTGTTCCACCTGCACATTGTGTATCTGATGGGAGGAGCATTTTCCTTTCTGCTTACGATAGGTAGCACATACGAAATGTTCCTGCTCATGATTCCATCCTCTCGCTCTGACCTGGTACAGTTTCGCACCGCAGTAGGCACAGAACAACATACCGGACAGGACAGGCATTTCGCCCATCGGTGTCAGCCTGCGTCTGCCGTCTCGGATATGCTGCACAATTTCAAAGGTTTCCTGGTCAATAATGGCTTCGTGGGTGTTTTCAAAAATCACCCATTCGGACGGGTCGTTATTGACTTTTTCTTTGATTTGTAGGATTTTTTCTGAGTCTTGAAGTTGACTGTATGACCCAGATACTCCATTTTCAGCAACATACCTTGCCAAAAAGGATGAGTATGGGCAGACAATCGTTTTTGCAGTCAATGTCCTTTATGCAATTACGTTAAGTGCATTGTTTAATAAAGCAGGCATAAAAGCTGATTTTGTTGTCTCTGATGTAAAAGACTCTATAACCGGAGTCACCATTTCCAGAGAAGAAAATCAGAGGAAGCTCCAGGATTATCGAGACAGTAAACTGCAGGTTCTTGTGAATGTAAATATTCTTACAAAGGGTGTTGATTTGCCGCAGACAAGAACTGTTTTCTTGGCAAGACCTACGGTTTCAACCATTCTTATGACGCAGATGGTAGGCAGAGCGTTAAGAGGTACCGCCACTGGTGGAACCGCTGATGCATATTGTTTCCTTTATCGACCAGTGGAATGAACATATTGCATGGGTTAATCCGGAAACAATGAATTTGTTGGGTCTGATGCTGAATATATCAAAAAAAACAATCAGAACGATTGCAATTTCTAAGGTGGAAGAATTTGCTTCTATTTTGGATGATTCCGTGGATACAAGTTTCTTGGAGTCCGTTCCTTTTATTCAGCGTGTTCCGGTTGGAATGTATGTGTTTACCTACTTGCAGGAGAATGGTATGGATTTGTCCTATCAGGTTATGGTGTATGACAGTACAGTAAAGGCTTATGAACAACTGATGAAAGCACTGCCTGAGTTGTTTGCTACTTATAAAATTGAGGACGAATATCTGACAGATAATGTGTTAGAGGCACTGGAAGAACATTGCAGAGATACATTCTTCTGCGGAGAAATGATTCCTCCTTATGAAAGCCGGGATGTTGTCAATATTTTGAAATACTACGCTCAGTATGAAGAGATGCCGAAATTCTATACATTTGCTGAGGTTGACAGAAGCAAACTCGATATTTCTAAAATTGCTCAGTATATCTGGGACGAGGATATGGGACAGCGTAAAAAAAATGAATATCTGGATGAAATCTGGAATAGCAGCGACGATAATATGCTTCGCCTTTATTTCGGAAAGAAAGTTTATTTTATGAAGCAGCTTGATATTGAACTTATGAAAATTTCTAACCCGGATATTTACAAAGACACAGAAAATAACGTTGTATTCGGAAAGAAATATCTGGAAAACCTGCCTTTGTATGAGATTGGAAAGATAAATCCGAACCTGGAGAGGGAACTTCGTGATTCTGCTTTTGAAAAATCCAGAAACGAAAAAGGTGAATACTGTTGTACCGAATGTGGACTGACTGCAACAAGCAGAATCCCATTCCAGGTTGACCACATCATTCCTATGAATAAAGGCGGGAAAAGTGTGCCTGAGAACCTTCAAATCCTTTGCAGAACTTGTAACGGAACCAAAGGAGATGCATAATGGAGGAACTATTGTATTCTCCATCAGATATTGCAAAAATCATTCGGAAGCGTGATATGGGTACAAGAGCTAGACAAGAATTTGTTTCAGCAGTATGGGAAGTTGAAAGAGATTTTATTCCGTCAGTATACCGGAGGAATCAAAGGAAATTTGTATTAGATGTAATGGATCAGCTTAACTTCTTAGAAGATACCGATACATATCAGCGTGAGATTCCATATGTAAATCGAGATTTATCTGATTTGGGGAGTAAGACTGTTATTACGGAAGATAAATATTTTATGGAGTTTGATACATTTTTCAAAGAGCTTCGTTTGCGAATTGTCATATTAGACCAACAGGATTTTGTCCGTATGAAACTTCATACAATGCTGCGAGAACATGGCTATAAACGTCGCAGTCCTCAACTGATACGTCATTTACACAAGTGTCTTTACTTTTACCATGTAGGAACTTACACACGAGGCGAAGTGAAATGCGATATTGAAGGAATCAGCTTGGACGATATGATTTCATTTCGTGTAGTAGGATGTGCGGGAAAATAATTGATCATAAATTATGAAAATAAGCACGGTGACTTTCCTGACATGAACAGATGACGAATATCTAAACGGGTGTGGAACACAGCACCAGACTATCCTTGGAATGACAGGAACGCAGTGCTTAGCCATATTAAAAATCATCCGAACATGGAGCTGACCATTTTTCTGTATAAACCGACTACCCACCAGAGGGGACGAAGAGGTGTTTAAAAGGGTAATGGAACAGACTGAGAACTTTAGACTCTACGCTGATTAAAGGCAAAAAAAGACCACATGGTAGGTTAATCACCCGCCATGTGGTCTTTTTTTGTTTGACACCGTTTGAAGACGTCACTCAAAAATTACTGTTTTCGTATAATCCCTAAGTGAACGCTCCAAACAGGGTACCTCTATCAGCAAAAAGCGAAACTTACTTCAGTTCAACTTCTGCGCCGGCATCAGTCAGCTTCTTCTTCAGGTCTTCAGCATCTTCCTTAGAAGCGCCTTCCTTGATAGCCTTAGGAGCTGCATCAACCATAGCCTTTGCATCTTTCAGGCCCAGGCCGGTAACGTCGCGGACAATCTTGATAACCGGGATCTTGTTCGGGCCGGCAGACTTCAGCACAACGTCAAACTCGGTCTTCTCTTCAGCAGCCGGAGCAGCAGCAGCCGGAGCAGCAGCAACAGCGACAGGAGCAGACGCAGAAACGCCGAATTCATCTTCCAGAGCCTTTACCAGATCGGACAGCTCCAAAACGGTAAGACCTTTTACTTCTTCAACAAGCTTATCAACTTTCTCAGACATGTTTGTTACCTCCACATCAAAACGAATAAAATTCTGTGATTAAAAATTTTTAGGACTGTACAGTTACGCCTCTGCGGCGGGCTGCTTTTCAGCAATCGCATTGAGTGCAACGACCAAGCCCTTGATAGTACCATTGAGTACTGTAACCAGGCCGGTGATCGGTGCGTTCATGCTGCAGAGAACCTGAGACAGCAAAACATCTTTGCTGGGCAGGCTGGCCAGTTGGTCGATTTGCTCGACACCAACTGCTGCGCCGTCAACAAAGCCGCCCTTAATCTGGAAGTCTTTGTTGTCTTTTGCGCAGTCTTTCAAAGCCTTTGCAGCGCTTACATAGTCCTCACCAACGGCGAGAGCTGTAGCACCTTTCAGCTGATCATCCAGGCCGGTAAGGCCAGCGTCAGCCAAAGCACGCTTGAGCAGGGTATTCTTAATAACTTTATAAGAGTTCCCACCGTCACGCAGGTCTTTGCGCAGCTTTGTGTCATTCGCAACAGAAATACCCTCGTAATCGACAAGGATACCGACGTTTGCTTTCTTGATCTCTTCCGCAAGGGCAGCAACCTGCCGCTTCTTTGCGTCTAAAATCTTATCACTTGGCAAATGGTTTCACCTCCATTGAACCGATTGTGCTTTGCGGCAAACAAAAAGCCTTTCCCACAAAACCTGCGGGAAAGGCAAAAGTTACACACTGATACAGTGGAATCTTTTGCTTCCTCGGCAGGTGGGCAAAGCCCTTTGCGCAAATGCACCTGCTGTCTTAGGACAGCATAAAAAGTATAGCACACAGCAAAGCTGTATGTCAATAGCTGCCTGACAAAAAATCAGGCGCCAAATTTGTTGGGGTTAATGCGTACGCCAGGGCCCATGGTAGAGGCAACGACGCAGGAGCGAATATACTGGCCCTTGGTTGTAGCCGGCTTTGCCTTGACGATTGCATCCATCAGTGCATCAAAGTTTGCGGTCAACTTTTCAGCGCCAAAAGATACACGGCCGATTACACAGTGGATAATGTTGGACTTGTCCAGGCGGTACTCAATCTTACCGGCCTTGGCTTCTTTGACAGCCTTGCCGATTTCACGAGTAACGGTACCGGCCTTGGGGTTTGGCATTAAGCCGCGCGGGCCGAGGATTTTACCTAAGCGGCCGACAACGCCCATCATGTCCGGAGTGGTGACGACAACGTCGAAATCCATCCAGCCGGACTGAATCTTCTGTGCCATTTCTTCTGCGCCGATAAAATCGGCACCGGCTGCCTCTGCGTCTTTTGCAGCATCGCCCTTACAGATAGCCAGTACGCGCACCTTTTTGCCGGTGCCGTTTGGCAGGACCAGCGCACCGCGCACCTGCTGGTCGGCATGGCGGCTGTCAACGCCCAGCTTGATATGGATTTCGACTGTTTCGTCAAATTTAGCTGTGCCAGTCTTTACGGCAAGCTCAAGCGCTTCTTTTGGATCATAAAATTTTGAACGATCGATCAGCTTTGCGCCGTCGACGTATTTTTTTCCGTGTTTCATGGATTATCCTCCCTGTAAAGTGGTAAATACGGATGATGAGTTCCTCCCACCCGGGTAATCTGTCAATCAGCGACTTCGATTCCCATGCTGCGGGCAGTACCGGCGATCATGCTCATGGCAGATTCAATGGTAGCCGCATTCAGGTCGGGCATTTTTGTTTCTGCAATCTGCTTAATCTGCTCTTTGGTGATCTTTGCAACTTTCTTTTTGTTTGGCTCACCAGAAGCAGTGTCGATTCCGCAGGCCTTTTTAATTAAAACAGCGGCGGGCGGGGTCTTTGTAACGAAAGTGAAAGAGCGGTCTGCATAGACGGTGATAATAACCGGAATGATAAGGCCCGCATCTTTCTTTGTGCGCTCGTTAAATTCCTTTGTGAACGCCATAATGTTGACGCCGTGCTGACCGAGAGCCGGTCCTACAGGCGGCGCCGGGGTTGCCTTGCCGGCAGGTATCTGGAGCTTAATATAACCAGTAACCTTTTGAGCCATTGTAATTGCACCTCCAAAATTTGTGGTAAAAACGGAACACACTGAAAAAAGCAGGATTGGTGTATTCCTCCCACGGGGGCCAAGCAGGCCCCTGCTTCAGCGGTTTCCCGCAGAATTGCTTTTTACTGCCCGAAAAACTTTCGGGGCTTGCTTCATTCCATTGCTTCGGCCTGGTCGAGCTCAAGCTCAACAGGCGTCTCGCGGCCGAACATGTTGACAGTAACGCGCACACGGTTCTTTTCGGTATCGATATCTTCCACTACACCGACAAAGCCATCAAATGGCCCATCGATAATATTGACAGAATCGCCCACCTGATAGGAAACCTCGACGTCTTTTTTCTCAACTCCGAGCTTCTGCACTTCTTCCTCGGTCAGCGGCACCGGCTTGGTGTTGTCAGGGCCGACGAAACCGGTGCAGCCGCGGATATTGCGCACCACGTACCAAGACTCGTTGGTCAAGACCATCTTAATCAGTACATAACCGGGAAAGAGCTTGCGCTCTACTTCGCGGGTCTTGTTGTCTTTAACCTCGGTCACTTTTTCGGTTGGGACCATAATCTGCTGGATCAGGTCCTCCATTTTACGGTTTTCCACCGTTTTGGCCAATGTGGAAGCGACCTTGTTTTCATAGCCGGAGTAGGTATGCACAACATACCAGCGTGCTTCTTCAGCCATTGTCATACCTCACTTCTTTCATCATACTGCAACATTCATAAACTGATGCAGCAGATTCGTGAATGCTTCATCCAGACCGAAGACAAACAAACCGACTACAGCGACCATGACCACAACGACGCCTACGTTTTTCCACACAGCGTGCGGGGTCGGCCAAATCACTTTTTTGATTTCCGGCTTTAATTCACGGAAAAACCGCGAAATACCGTCAAATCTTTTTTTCTTCTTTTTCTCTTTTTCGGTTTTGCTTGTCTGAGCCTGCGCAGTCGCTTTGTCGGACACTTTGTCAGCTTTTTTCACGGCTTTTTTTGCGTCCTGCGCAGCGGGGGCTTTGCCCTTGCTGGCGGACTTTTTTGTCTTGTCAGCCATTGCTGTCTCCTCCGTCCGAATCACTTGGTTTCCTTGTGCAGCGTGTGCTTTTTGCAGAAGGGACAATACTTGCGCATCTGCAGTCTGTCTGGGTCGTTCTTCTTGTTTTTCTTTGTGTTGTAGTTACGCTGTTTGCACTCAGTGCAAGCTAATACTACCTTTACTCTCATGACGGCACCTCCCGTATTCCGGAAAAATATTGGGGCAGGACCTGCCCCGGCCTCCCTCTAAGAAAAGGGTGCAAAAAAAATACCCCTTATTGAGGTATTTTTATCTTAGCATATTCTTCTGCGGCTGTCAAGCCATTCTTTGTAATTGACCGGTGTTATGCAGGCGCAGAACTCAGTACCGGTCCTCCATGGTTGCGACAACGCGCTTTTGTTTTTTCACCTTTTCGGGCTTCAGCTTTTTGCCGCGCATTTTGCGCGAGAACTGGCAGCCTGTTTTCATTTCAGAGGTAAAGAATGGGTCAAGCTTGGCGATTTCATCATCGGAAAGCTGATTCATTAAAACAAAGGTAATGGAAGAGGCAATGTCTCTTTCGCCATTTTCATATACTTCACTTAAAACTTTACCCAGCTTTTTCAGCGTAGCCTCGGGGGGATTTCCCTGCAGCAGGCTGCGCAGCTTTGGCAGAATATTGTTTTCCAAAAAAGTTGCCGTGCGAATCTGCCCATAGGTAATGCGTTCCTGTGCGGTTTCTTCGCGCAGCTCCGGGAAAATAGTCATCATGCGGTTGCAGAAAAAGAGAGTGTTGTTTTTGTTTTCGCTGGTCTTTTTCTGGTGGTAGCGCACGACCTGCTGCAAAACCGCCTTTTGGTTGCCTTTCTCGGTAACTTCGTCTGAAAAATCAGCAATGATGCTTTCTGTTTCATTTTTTGCGTCTTCTTCAGTCTCCGGGTCAAAAAGCATCACAGAGCGCTGGTGCCACTTGCCCTCTGGCTGGCCGTTGTCCAGGCTGCAGTAAGCTAAGTTGAAGCGCTTCTGCTCTTTTTCATAAAAGATGCCATAGGCCATCTGCTCGCCGATAAAGTAGGCATGTATGCCCTTGTCATCTCTGCATACGCTGTCTTCTTTCAGCGTATAGCCCAGTGGTGCAAGCTCTTCTTTCAGGCGTGCCACGATTTTATCAAACGCCTTCTGCTCCAAAACCATCACTCCTGTATTCTTGTATATCTGCCCGTACAGGGCCGGTTTTATACGGCTTTTGTGCGGCAGATGCTGCATTTTCTGTTTCAATTAAATTGTTTCTAAAAGATTATACTACATAAAAAGCTTTTTGTCACCATACATTTGTAAGGTTGTCAGCATTGCTTCCGGTAAATGGTTGTGGTATGATAAATTGTATATCAGAATACAGTAAAAGCGCCCCTGCCAAAGGAGGCAGCGGCGCTTTATGTGGAGGAAACTGAAGATGAAAAAAACCGTAGCAGTTCTGTTTGGGGGCAGCTCTTCTGAGCATGAAGTCTCCTGTGTTTCTGCAGCAACCATTGCAGAAAGCTTGGATAAAAATAAATACGATGTCTTAACGCTCGGTATTACCAAAGACGGCCGCTGGATGCTTTACAGCGGCTCCGCTGAGTCCATCCGCTCTGGCGCATGGGAAACAGACGCGGCTGCCTGCCGCCGCGCTTTTCTTTCGCCAGACACCTCTGTGCACGGCATTATTGCCGAAAGCCCCGACGGCTTCCAGACTATTCGGCTGGACTGCGTCATTCCCGCACTGCACGGCAAAAACGGGGAAGACGGCACTGTGCAGGGGCTGCTGCACCTGAGTGGCGTTCCCTATGTTGGCTGCCCAACCTTAGCGAGTGCCTGCTGCATGGACAAAGCAGTAACGCACACCCTCTTGGCAAGCTGGAATATTAAGCAGGCGCATTTCCTGTGGTTTTTTGCCGAAAACTACAGCGGCGAGGGCCGTCTGAAAATTCAGCGCAAAATTGAGGCCCGCTTAGGCTGGCCAATTTTCTTAAAGCCCGCGAACGCGGGCTCCAGTGTGGGCATTACCAAAGTAAAAAGCGCCGATGAAATGGATGCTGCAGTTGCCCTGGCGGCCCTGCAGGACAGCAAGATTGTCGTAGAGGAAAACATCATCGGCCAGGAAGTAGAGTGCGCTGTCTTGGGCAATGAGTGCCCGCAGGCAAGCATTGTCGGCGAAATTGGCGCTGGCGCAGAGTTTTATGACTATGACGACAAATACAAAAACGGAAAAAGCAAGCTTTACATCCCGGCACATTTGGAAGACTCTGTTGCCAACGAACTGCGGCACACTGCCTGCCGTGCCTACCGCCTTCTGGGCTGCACCGGCCTTGCACGCGTAGACTTCTTTGTGCGAAACGGCAAAGAGGTCCTGCTGAATGAGCTGAACACCCTGCCGGGCTTTACTTCCATCAGCATGTACCCCAAACTGTGGGAAGCCTGCGGCAAACCAATCCCGCAGCTGCTGGACGACCTGATTTCTCTGGCGGAAGAGCGCAAGCGCTATATCTGACAGCGGCTTTCCGTTTTACGAATTTTGACAGTAAAGGACAGGAAATATGGATAATCGGCCTATCGGCGTTTTTGACTCCGGCCTTGGCGGGCTGACCGCTGTGCGCGAAATGCTGCGCATTCTGCCGGAAGAACAGATCATTTACTTTGGCGACACCGGCCGCGTCCCCTATGGCGGCCGCAGCCCAAAAATCATCACCCAATACTCCCGGCAGGACGCTGCCTTTCTGATGAGCAGGCATGTAAAAATGGTTGTTGCCGCCTGCGGCACAGCCAGCAGCGTGGCCGGCTCTCTTTTGGCCAAGGAACTGCCGGTTCCGTTTACCGGTGTACTGGAGCCGACCGCCCGCGCGGCGGCGGCAGCCACGCAAAACGGCCGCATTGGCGTAATTGCAACCGATGCAACAATCCGCAGCGGTTCCTTTCAGCAGGCACTCAAAGCACTGAACCCGCAGCTGCAGGTCTTTGCCAAAAGCTGCCCGCTTTTTGTGCCTATTGTCGAGTCTGGCTTTTCTTTGGAACACCCGGATATCACAAAAGAAGTAGCAGAAACCTACCTTGCCTCCCTACGTGCGGCAGATGTGGATACTGTGATTCTCGGCTGCACACACTATCCGATTATTAAGCGCATTATCGGTGAAGTGGTCGGTGAAAAGGTCCGCTTGATCGACAGCGGCCGCGAAACCGCAATCTACTGCCACAGCCTGCTGCAGCAGCAAGACATGCTTGCACAGGGCACAAAGGGCGACTGTTCTTTCTTTGTGAGTGACCGCATTGAGGACTTTTCAAAAGTCGCCGGCATTTTCCTGCGCGAAGATGTGCACAGTGCAGTGCAGCTGGTTGACATTGATAAATACGAAGGAGCTACTCCATGGAAGAAAACTACCTGATTTCCATACGCGGCCGGCAGCTGGTAGATGACGAAACCGGTGAGATTGAAATAACCGCCTTTGGTTCCTACATTAAAAAAGATGACAAACGCTTTATTACCTATAAAGAATACGATGAAGACACCAACCGTTCGCGTACTTCTGTTTTAAAAATAGAGGGAGACCGCTGTGTTACTCTGATGCGCGGCGGCATGGACGGCACACGCCTGATTTTAGAAAACGGCAAGCGGCACATGTGCCAGTACGCAACAGAATACGGCCAAATGATGCTGGGGGTATTTACTTCCAGTGTGGACAACCAGCTGACCGATGAGGGCGGCCGGCTGACTGTCACCTATACGCTGGACTTAAACGCAAACCTTTCCAGCGTCAATGAGATTGCTATTACCGTCAAGGAGGTAGACCCTAAAAATGTCAAAATACGTACAGCAAGCAAAGGACCAGCTGCGCCGGGAAATCCTGTCTGCGGCCAAAAAAGCACAGAGCCTGCAGGCCCTGCCTGCAGGTGAGTTGCCCGCTTTTACCCTAGAAGTTCCCTCCGACCGCGCCCACGGCGACTGGGCAGCCAACGCTGCTATGGTCAGTGCTCGCGCATTTCACATGGCACCGCGCAAAATTGCCGAGGCGCTGGCTGCAAATTTATCGCTGGACGACACTTTTTTCGGCCGCTGCGAAATTGCAGGGCCGGGCTTTTTGAACTTCTTTTATAAACCCGAATTCTATACAGCAGTGCTGCGCGACGTAAAGGAAAGCGGCGAAGCCTATGGCCGCAGCAACTTTGGCGGCGGCAAGCGCGTTTTGGTGGAATTTGTTTCGGCAAACCCGACAGGCCCCATGCACATCGGCAATGCACGCGGCGGCGCCATCGGCGACTGCCTTGCCTCAGTGCTAGATGAAGCCGGCTACCAGGTACAGCGTGAGTTTTACATCAACGACGCTGGCAACCAAGTCAATAAATTTGGTATGTCGCTGGAAGCCCGCTATCTACAGCTTTATAAGGGCGAAGATGCCGTCCCATTTCCCGAGGACGGCTACCACGGTGTTGACATTACCGAACACGCCAAAAATTTTGCCAAAAAATACGGTGACCGCTATGTGGAAGTCCCCGAAGAAGAGCGCCGCAAGGCTCTCATTGATTATGCCCTGCCGCTCAACATTCAGGGTCTGCAGAACGACCTGCTTAAGTACCGCATTCGTTACGACAACTGGTTCAAAGAATCCAGCCTGCACCAAAGCGGCGCGGTAAAACGCGTGATCGAGCTGCTCAAAGAGCGCGGCGCAACCTATGAAAAAGATGGCGCGCTTTGGTTTAAGGGTGGAGCATACGGTTCTGAAGATTTTGTGCTTGTGCGCGCAAATGGCGTTCCAACTTATGTAGTTCCGGATATCGCCTATCATTATAATAAATTGATGATACGCAAATTTGACAAGGCAATCGACGTGTTCGGGGCCGACCACCACGGCTATGTGCCCCGCCTAAAGGGCGCCCTGCAGGCACTGGGAGCCGACACCAGCCGGCTAGATGTTTTGCTGATGCAGATGGTGCGTCTGGTGCGCGGCGGCGAAACCATTAAAGCAAGCAAGCGCAGCGGCAAAGCCATTACGCTGGTCACTCTGCTGGACGAAGTGCCTGTAGATGCGGCACGCTTTCTGTTTAATATGCGGGAACCGAACTCCGAGATGGACTTTGACCTGGACCTTGCCGTACAGCAGGACAGCAAAAACCCGGTTTACTATGTGCAGTACGCCTATGCGCGCCTGTGCAGCCTTTTCCGCACCATGAAAGGCGAGGGTGTCACCCTGCGCGACTGCAGCGACGAGGAACTTGCCCTGTTGAAAACGCCCGAGGAAATTGAGCTGATCCGCCACCTTTCCGCCTACACCGGCGAAATTGTTGAAGCCGCAAAGGACTACGACCCCGCCCGCATAACACGCTATGCGCTGACACTGGCAACGCTGTTCCACAAATGCTACACCGCGTGCCGCATTAAAGGCGAAGAGGCTTCTCTGGCGGCTGCGCGGCTGTATCTGTGCGACTGCGTGCGCACAGTACTGCGCAATGTGCTGTCGCTGCTGAAGATTACCGCACCGGAGTCTATGTAAAAATCTGCATACAGATTGATTAAATGATAATTTTAAAGAATCAGGTGATTTTCGCGCGTGGATGATTTCCCCTACCCTCTGCCCATGCTGCTGGACGGCGGCGCTGTAACCAACTTAACCGCGGCGGGCATGCCCGCCGGTGTCTGCATGGAGCAGTGGGCTGCTGACCACCCACAGGTGCTGCGGCAGGTACAGCAAAGTTTTCTCGCCGCCGGCAGCGACGCGGTTTTGGCACCGACCTTTCGTGCAAACCGTGCCGGCCTTGCACCACATGGTCTGGCCGGAAAGACCGAATCCCTGAACTGCCGGCTGGTTGCACTCAGCCGCGAAAACGCCGCAGGCCACCCTGTGGGTGCGCTGGTTGGACCAACGGGGCTGTATGTTCCGCCTTTTGGCTGTGCGGACTTTGACGACATATATGAAATTTACCGTGAGCAGGTGCGCGCACTGGAAAAAGCAGGCGCCGATTTTCTGCTGGCCGGCTCACAGACAGCGCTCTCGGACATGCGGGCACTGGTACTCGCCTCACGCACAAATGACTTGCCGGTCTTTGTCACGATTTCCGTAGATGAAAACGGGCATACCAAAACCGGTGCCCGTCTGCTGCCGGTACTGCTGACACTGCAGGCAATGGGTGCCGATGCTGTCGGGCTGAATTTCACCTGTACGCCAAATAAAATGCTGCGCCGTATGGAGGATGCTGCCTCTCATGCGGTGGTTCCGCTGATTGCCCGCCCAGGTAACACACAGCTGAAACCGCAGGAGTGGGCTGCTGCCATGCGCCGCCTGATGGACGCCGGCGCTTCGATTGCAGGCGGCTGCCTGTACACGAAGCCAGAGCATATCCGGGCTTTGAAAGCCCTGCTGCGCGACTATGTGCCTCCGAAAGTGCCCAAAGAGCCAGATTGCAACGCTGCAGCGATTGAAAGCGAAGCTTTCTTTCTTGGGGATAGTCTTACCTTCAGCGAACCGCTTTCATGCTCGGCACACTTGGGAGATGACCTGATTGCCATGGACGACGACCCCGCCGGCGCAGCATTGGTGTATATCAATGATTTAGCAGATGCAAAGCTTTTGTCAGATGCGGCACACATGACACGCAAGCCGATTGCCGTGCTTGCCGACCGCAAGCCTGTGCTGGAGGCTGCCCTGCGCTATTTTCAGGGCCGGCTGATTATCGACAGCCGCTGCGCGCTGGCGCCGGAGGTTTTGGGGCCGCTCGCGGCAAAATATGGCGCCATTCTGTACTAATTGCTGAGGAGTAAAAATGGATTTATCGAACAGTCAAACCATTCATGCACTGCTGTCACGGCACGGATTTACCTTTCAAAAACAGCTGGGCCAAAATTTTCTGATTAACCCGACTGTCTGCCCCCGTATGGCAGAAGCCTGCGGCGCAGCGAAAGATTCCGGCGTGCTGGAGATTGGGCCCGGCATTGGCATACTGACCGTAGAACTGGCTCAGCGCGCAAAAAAGGTCTGCTCCATTGAGCTGGACCGCCGCCTGCTGCCCGTGCTAGCGGAAACCCTGCAGCCCTACCGCAATGTAGACGTGGTGCAGGGTGATGCGATGAAGCTTCCCCTGCACACTCTGCTGCAGCAGGAATTTCCAGATATGCGTATCGCGGTGTGCGCCAACCTGCCCTACTATATCACTTCGCCACTGATTATGAAGCTGCTGGAAGACCGGCTGCCGATTTCCTCTCTGACCGTGATGGTACAAAAAGAGGCAGGAGAGCGCCTTTGTGCAAAACCGGGTACGCGCGCCTGCGGCGCTGTCAGTGCTGCGGTGTGGTATTATGCAGAACCAAAGCTGCTTTTCCCTGTCGGACGCAGCAGTTTTTTGCCTAGCCCCAAAGTGGACTCGGCTGTCATTCAGCTGCAGGTGCGCAGCACCCCGCCCGTAACGCCCCGCTCAGAAGCTTTCTTTTTCCGGACAGTACGCGCTGCTTTCGGGCAGCGGCGCAAAGCAGCAGCAAACGCGGTTTCAGCCGGACTTTCTGTACCAAAAAAAACTGTACAGGAAGCTTTGCAGGAAATCAGCGCACCACCCACTGTACGTGCCGAACAGCTGACTTTAGAGCAGCTGGCCGATTTGAGCAATCTTTTATATGAAAAGCAATCATTCTGTTCTTTATAGATGGAGGTGCCTTTTATGCTGAATTGGACGGACGGAAAAATGTCAGAATTCTTTTTCTTCATTGCCTTTGGGTGCACGATTCTGGCGATGATTTTCAGCCCCCTAGAGTTGGAGAGCTGGTCGGTCGCCTCGGCATCAGTCGCCATTGTCACCGCGCTGGGCGGCATTTATCTGGCGTTCCGCGCCTGGAAAGAGCCGCTGCCGGAAGACGCCCCCGCCGATGCACAACAGAGCGCGGAAGCTGCCCCTTCGGCCGAAAAGCGCAAACCATAAAGCAACTATAAAAGGCCGCCGGCTGTGAAAATTCACGCACCCGGCGGCCTTTTTGTATTTCAATTTTGTTTACAGCAGACTGCAGACCAAGTCGCCCATTTCAGTGCAAGAAAGCACCGGCAAGTCTTTTGCGGCAATGTCGCAGGTGCGGCCTTTTTCCAATGCAGCAGACACCGCGGCCTCAATGGCAGCGGCAGCTGCAGGCTGATCCAACGAATAGCGCAGCATCATTGCGCCGGAAAGAATCGTTGCCAGCGGATTGGCTTTGCCGGTACCGGCAATATCCGGTGCTGAGCCATGAATCGGCTCATACAGGCCGCGCTTGGTTTCGTTCAGACTTGCAGAGGCAAGCATGCCAATAGAGCCGGAAATCATACTTGCTTCGTCTGAGAGAATATCACCAAACATATTGGAAGTTACAATAACGTCAAACTGACGCGGATTGCGCACCAGCTGCATTGCGCAGTTGTCGACATACATGTAGGAAACCTCTACTTCCGGGTACTCTTTGCTCAGGCGCTGCACCGTTTCGCGCCACAGGCGGGAGGATTCCAGTACATTGGCTTTGTCAACACTGCACATCTTTTTGCGGCGTTTCATTGCCATTTGAAAGCCGACGCGCACAATGCGCTCGATTTCCGGCACGCTGTATTTTTCGGTATCAAAAGCAGCCGGCTGGCCATTTTCGGTGCAACGGCCGCGCTCGCCGAAATAGATACCGCCGATAAGCTCGCGCACAATCAAAACGTCCAGATTGTCGCCGATGATTTCATCTTTCAGTGGCGAAGCGCTGCGCAGCTGCGGAAAAATGACCGCAGGGCGCAGGTTGGCAAACAAACCCAAAGACGAGCGGATACCCAAAAGGCCTTTTTCCGGGCGGTTGTTGCCGGGCTGAGCGTCCCATTTAGGGCCGCCAACGGCACCCAGAAGCGTGCTGTCAGCCGCTTGGCAGGTTTTTACGGTTGCTTCCGGCAGCGGCACACCTGTCGCGTCAATGGCAGCGCCGCCCAGCAGGGCTTCTTTAAAATCAACGCCAAAGCCGAATTTTTTCCCGGCCTTTTCCAGCACTTTCATTGCCTGCTCTACAATTTCGGGGCCGATGCCGTCCCCTTTTAGAACAGCAATCTGATACGTCTGCATGTTCATATCCTCCTGTAAAACAAATTTAGATACTGAATTTTATAAATTCAGGCGGCCGCCTCAGCTGTTTTTGCGGCTGCGGTTGATCGCACAGATAATACCCTTGATTGAGGCCAGGCTGATGTTGCTGTCAATGCCTACACCAAAGACGTCATGGCCCTGGGGGTCTTTCAAGTGGATATAGGAAACGGCCTTGCTGTCAGAGCCGCGGGAAATGGCGTGCTCCTGGTACGCCACAAAGCTGTAGTCCTCAATACCCACCTGTGCCAGCGCACGGAAAAAAGCATCGATTGGGCCGTTGCCCACTGCATCGACCGGGTGGTCAATGTGGTGGAAGCGCAAATTACCCTGAAAATGGACTGCTCCGCTGCCCTCGGCATTTTCTTCGTCTTCGTTTTCTTCAGAAAGCTTATAGGCTTTCAGGTTATAGGGCGCCTTGACTTCCAGATATTCTTTACTGAAAAGGTTGTAAACTTCTTTGGGCATCAGCTCGCGGCCGGCCTCATCGCAGGCGGCCTTGACCACGCTGCCAAATTCCGGCTGCATTGCTTTTGGCATATTGAAACCAAAAGACTGCTGCATAACAAAAGCCGCGCCGCCTTTGCCAGACTGGCTGTTGATGCGGATAACCGGCTCATAGGCGCGGCCGATATCGGCGGGGTCTATGGGCAGATACGGTACTTCCCAGTATGAAAGGTCATTAGCGTGCATGCGGTCAACGCCCTTTTTGATTGCATCCTGGTGAGAGCCGGAAAATGCGGTAAAAACCAAGTCGCCCGCGTATGGCTGGCGGGGCGGCACCTTCATATTGGTGCAGTGCTCGTAAACTTCACGCACATGGTGAATATCGCTGAAGTCCAGTTTGGGGTCGACCCCCTGAGAGTACATGTTAAGCGCTAAGGTCACAATATCGACATTGCCGGTGCGCTCACCGTTGCCAAAGAGTGTGCCCTCTACCCGCTCGGCGCCAGCCAATAGGGCAAGCTCGGTCGCCGCGACACCGGTGCCGCGGTCGTTGTGGGGATGCAGGCTGATAATGGCACTGCCGCGATGTTTCATGTGGCGGATACAGTACTCAATTTGGTCTGCATAGGTGTTCGGCGTGCACATTTCCACGGTATCTGGCAGGTTGATGATGACTTTCTTTTTGGGGGTTGCGCCCAATGTTTCCAGCACTTCATCGCAGATGCGCACGGAATTCTGCACCTCGGTACCGCTGAAACTTTCAGGAGAATACTCATAGCGGATATTCATGCCGGTTTCGGCGACTTCCTTTTCGGTGAGCGCGCGAATCAATTTTGCGGCCTCTACAGCAATGTCAATGACGCCGTCCATATCCTTGCGGAAAACGACCTTGCGCTGTAAAGTGGAAGTAGAATTGTAAAAATGGACAATCACATTTTTTGCGCCGTGAATCGCGTCGAATGTCTTGCGGATGAGATGCTCACGGGCCTGCACCAGTACCTGGATGGTGACATCGTCGGGAATCAGATTGCGCTCGATCAGCGCGCGGCAGATCTCGTACTCGGTCTCGGACGCGGAAGGAAACCCGATTTCAATTTCTTTAAAGCCAACATCGACCAGCAGCTGAAAGAACGCCAGCTTTTCTTCCAGATTCATCGGGTCAATCAGTGCCTGGTTGCCGTCGCGCAGGTCTACGCTGCACCAGGTGGGCGCTTTGGTGATGGTGTTCTGCGGCCAGGTCCGGTCCGGCAAATCAATCTGCTGAAAGGGAATATACTTTTTGTAGGCGTCGTTCATGTTCTATCAGCTCTCCTTTTCTCACTGTATCGTCGGCTTTGGGAAAGACAGCCCGCTGTGGAAAGATTCTTTGGAATAACAAAAAAGTCCCAGGCACGGAATACACCGTGTCTGGGACGAAAGTTACGCCGTGGTACCACCCAGCTTCAGCTTTAAAAAAGCCCTTTGCGGCCTCTTCCAAACGAAAAGGCCCCGGCAAGTAACGCTGCCGAAACGTCCGCTCCTACTAAACTTCGGGGACGGCGGCTCGGGGATGAGCTATACGCATGTGCTGCTGCACCGGCTTGCACCGCCCGCCGGCTCTCTGAAGCAACCCACACATGCCTTATTCCCGTCTTTGCCTTGTCAACGATTTGATTTTCAATCATTATAACGCAGACAAAAGCGCCCTGTCAAGGCTGTTTTTTGTCTTTCTGTGTTTTTGCTTCCGGTTTGCCGCCGCCGTAAACACGCTCGGCCGCCTCTCTCGCCACATCCAGTACCATATGCGCGGTCTGTTCTTCCTGTGTATCATGCCCTTTTGCCGGAATAGTTTCGTATGCCTCGGCCACCATTGAGCGCATCCACAGCCCCGGGGTAATGCGCAGTGAATAGCCGCAGCCCGGCTCGGTCATCCAGTCGTAAAACTTTGCGCGTGGCAGACCGTAGGCCGCCAAAATGGACATGATAGAGCCACCGTGCAGAATCACCACCGCGCTGTGCAAGTCAGAGCGCATCATTCCGTCGACCAGGTGCTCAAAAGCGGCACAGGTGCGCTGCATAAACCAGCCGCCGTTTTCACCGCCGGGCGGTGTCACTGCCTTGCCGCCCTCCATCCACTCCAGAAAAGCGGGGTCTTCCGCCGCGATTTCCTTAGCTGTTTTATTTTCCCACGCACCGAAATCTGTTTCCCGAAAGTCCGTGACCACCTGCGGGGTAAGGCCGGGGTACAGAATTTTTGCGGTCTGCAGGCAGCGCTTCATCGGACTGGAGTAGCAGATTTCGGCGGCCGGGTACGGGTGGTTGTCCTTCAGCTCCCGCAGCTGTTTTTCGCCTTCCTCACACAGGGGCAAGTCGGTACTGCCGATATAGCGTCCTTGCAAATTGCCGGCGGTCAAGCCGTGACGAATCAAATGAATCAGGTAAGACTGCATGATATAGCTCCTTACTTTTAAAAAAACACGATATATAGCGGTTTACATTCTGTTAATTTTAGTATATACTTTACATTACGTTAATCTGCAAAAATTTGCTTTTTTCGACCGGGAGGGACAGTTTTGAACAGCTATTTTCCGCGCATTATCACGCTGCTGCGCAAAGAGCGCGGACTCAGCCAGAAATCTGTCGCGGCCAACCTTGGTGTTTCACAGGCGCTGCTCTCTCATTACGAAAAGGGCATTCGCGAATGCGGGCTGGACTTTGTCGTAAAAATAGCGGATTTTTACCATGTTTCGTGCGACTACCTTTTGGGGCGCACGCCGCACCCGGCGGGCTTTGCCGCCGCGCAGCAGCAACAGCATGGTACACAGGAAATGCGGCAGCCGGCACAGCAGGAACCACTGGAACAGGCCCTGCTGCTCAATTCCATCTCAGTTTTGTACGAAATTTTACAAAACTGCCGCAGCAAAGACCTTTCCGCAGAAGTGTCGGCCTACCTCTTTGCGGCCGTCTACCGCGTGTTCCGCATTCTGTACTCCTCTAACAGCAAAAACCCGCAGGGCATGTTTGCCGTAAAAGAAAAATTGGCGGACGGCCGCGCGGCTGCCTGCAGTGAAGTGGCACTTTCGAATATCCGCTGTCTGCTTGCGGGCGAAGACGTAGAGGAACTCAAAGGCATTTTGCGCATGGACCTGCCTTCATTAAGCCCGGAAAAGCTCTCTGTACTGTGCCCGGCACTGTGCTCTTCTCTGTTCACCCTGATTCAGCGGGTTGAAACCCGCATGGGGGTGCCTATGGCCGGGGAAGGCTCTGTAAAAAGACCGGTGTGAAAGAGGCATAGCCTTTGCGCATATACGGCAGGTCATAAATTGCCGCAGGGTCCTTGGAACTTTCCATGACCGCATGGCATAGGTCCGCATAGATCTGGCTGCGGTAATAGACATCATAATCGCCCTGTACCCACGTGTGCGTGGTGTAGTCGATAAACACCACCCCCTGCTCCATTAAAGCCTGCAGCGCCTCGCTGCGGGCCTTTATCAACTCGTCAGAATCATTTGGATACTCCAAATAAATATAATTGCGCTCTATTCTGCAAAGTTCCGGTTCCCCCTCGCGGTGCAGTTCAAAGCGCACAATGGGAAATCGCCGGTGTTCCAGCATACTGCAGAGAATTTCTTTCTGCATGGATGAAAAAATCATTTTGTTTAAAGTCTCCTTTTCAAAAATCACCGCTTTTCAGTATAGCCGAAATTCACAAAAGATGCAACGCATATTAAAAAGGCAGGACAGCCGTCGGCGCTTTCGCGCTTTGCAGCTGCCCTGCCTTTTATTTTCAGCCGATTATTCTTTGAGCATGTCGCGGTACATGCGGATATACTCATTTGCGGACTTGCCCCAGCTCATGTCGCAGTTCATTGCGCGCTGAACCAGAATCTGCCAGCCCTCTTTGTCATTATAACCGCCCAGAGCACGGCGTACAGCGTTATCCATATCGCCGCTGTCGTAAGAGCGGAATGTAAAGCCATTGCCCTGGCCATCGCCGCTGTCCTGAATGGAATCTTTCAGGCCACCGGTCTCACGCACAATGGGAATCGTTCCATAGCGCAGTGCAATCATCTGCGAAAGGCCGCAGGGCTCGCTCTTGCTGGGCATCAGGAACATATCCGCGCCGGCGTAAATCTTTCTGGAAAGCTCCGGCACAAAGCCGTGGCAGGCGCACAGGCGGCCCGGGTAGCGTTCTTGCATCTGCTGGAAGAACTGCTCGTACTCCCACTCGCCGCTGCCCAAAACGACAAACTGCATGTTGGTGTCATCCATCAGGCGGCCGAGGTCCTCTTTGACAAGGTCCAGCCCCTTGTGTGCAACCAGGCGGGTCACCATGCCAACCAGCGGGGTGTCCGGCTCCTGCGCAAGACCAAGGCGCTCCTGCAGGGAACGCTTATCTTCTGCCTTGCCGGAAACATCCTCTGCCGAGTAGTGGCTGCTGATATCCGGGTCGGTTGCCGGGTCGTAAGAAACCGTATCAATGCCATTTAAAATACCGGAAAGTTTCCATTCGCGCTGCTTAAGGATACCATCCAGTCCAAAAGCATACCATGGGTCTAAAATCTCCTTGGCATAAGTAGGGCTTACGGTTGTCACACGGTTCGCCGTCTCAATCGCACCTTTGAGCATATTGACACAGTCATCGTACTCCAAAATCGGCATATCGCTTTCCGGTACGCCCAAAACATCCTGTACCAGTTCTTTGCCGTACTTGCCCTGATACTGAATGTTATGAATTGTGATAACAGTTTTAATGCCGCGATACCAATCATTATTTGCATAGAAAATGCTATAGTAAATGGGCACCATGGCGGTCTGCCAGTCGTTGCAGTGGATAATGTCCGGTTTAAAGTCGAGATACGGCAGCATTTCCAGAGCAGCACGCGAAAGGAATGCAAAGCGCTCAGCGTCGTCGTAGTGGCCATAAAGGCCCTTGCGCTTGAAGTAATACTGGTTGTCGATCAGGTAATAGATGACGCCGCCGGAGCGAGCCTCAAATACGCCGCAGTACTGCCGGCGCCACGCCACAGGCACAGACAAGCTGGTGACGAATTTCATATCATTACGCAGTTCCTGCGGGATATCCTCATACAGCGGCATTACCACGCGGCAGCCAATGAGCCGCTGACGCAGTGCCTGCGGCAGCGAGCCCGCTACATCCGCCAAACCACCCGTTGCCGCAAAGGGCCGGGCCTCACTGGTACAATATAAGATTTTCATAGAAAAATCACCTTTCCTTGGGTTTTGTCTGCCGGCGCACGGTCTGCTGCAGGCTTAAACAATGCTGCCCTTATTGATGAACACCGGATAAGACTGGAAGCCCATTAAAGACCGCTCGTCTTTAATCGTCACATCCTTATCCATGATGACATAGTCCAGTTTGCAGTCCTCACCAATGTGGCTATCCTGCATAACAACACAGTTGCTGACTTTTGAGTTTTTGCCGATATGTACGCCGCGGAAAAGCACGCAGTTTTCAATTTCGCCGTCAATAATACAGCCATCTGCAACCAGGCTGTTGGAAACCTTGCTGCCGAGGCCATAGCGTGCCGGCAGATCGTCACGCACTTTGGTGTAAATGGGGCGCTCCGGTGTAAAGAGCTCGCTGCGTACCTTTGGCTGCATAAGAGCCATGTTGCTCTCAAAGTAGTCATTCATCGAGCAGATTGAGCGGAAGAAGCCGGTAAACTCATACCCGTGAAAACGGTAATTCTGAATATTACGCTGTACAAAGTCGCGCTCAAAGTCGTAAAGATTGCGGCTGACACAGTCAGAAATCAGCTTAATCAGCAGTTCTCTACCAATGACAATCATCGGCAGGCTGTAGTTGCAGGCACCGTCCAAATTCGGCTGAATCAGCGCATCGCGCACCATGCCGTCGGGGTCGATTTCATAGCTGATGGGGTCGGGGTATTTATCAGGAATGCGGCCAAAGCGGTAGGCAACCGTAACATCCGCGTCGCTTTCCACATGAGAAGCCAGCATTTTTTTGCAGTCGATATTGCAGACATAGTCACTGTCAGAAAGGAACACGTATTTTTCATTGGAATGCGACAGGAAACGCATGACAGAGGCAAGCGACTCGATGCGGGTGTTGCACTCTGAATTTCCATTGGAAAACGGCGGCAGGATAAACAAGCCCTCGCGCTTACGGGAAAGGTCCCATGCTTTACCAGAGCCTAAGTGGTCCATTAAAGACTGATAGTTGCTCTTTGTAATGACGCCGACTTTGTTGATACCGGAATTGACCATGTTGGAAAGGACAAAGTCAATCAGGCGGTAGCGGCCGCCAAACGGTACACTTGCCATGGTGCGTGTTTCGGTTAATTCGCGCACCTTATCGTCATACATATTCGAAAAAATAATGCCAAGCACATTGTTTGCAATCATTTCTTCTGCGCCTCCTCTGCTAATGTTTCTGCGTCAACCATAGCTTTCGGCGGCACAACCGCACCCGGCTGAATCACGCAGTCGCTGCCAACAACAGCAACGCCCCATTCTTCGCCCTTTTTGTCCATATCTTCCGGCCGCTGGCCAACAACAGCACCCTTGCCGATAACAGAGTTCTCGGCAACAATAGCGTACTGCACCACAGCGCCTTCTTCAATTCTCGTGCCGGGCATGATAATCGAATCACGCACCACCGCGCCCGGCGCAATGTAAACGCCGGAGAACAGCACAGCAAAGTCAATCTCGCCGTAAACATTGGCGCCCTCTGCTACCAGAGAATTCTGTACTTTTGCGTCTTTTGAAATGTAATGCGGCGGCATGACCGGGTTGCGGGAATAGATTTTCCAGGAATCATCCGAAAGGTCAAGCGGTGTCTTGGGGTCAAGCAGGTCCATGTTCGACTCCCACAGGCTCTCGATTGTGCCCACGTCTTTCCAGTAGCCCTCAAAGTGATAAGCAAACATGCGCTCGCCCGCATTGAGCATTGCCGGCAGCACATCATGGCCAAAGTCGTTGCTACTCTTGCTGTTTGCTTCGTCCTCTTCCAGGTACTTTTTCAGTTTGCTCCAAGTAAAGACATAAATGCCCATGCTGGCTTTATTGCTCTTTGGCTTTTTGGGTTTCTCATCGAACTCATAAATGGAGTTGTCTTCGCGGGTATTAAGAATGCCAAAACGGGAGGCCTCCTCCATAGAAACCTCAATCTCTGCAATGGTGCAGTCAGCGTTTTTCTCTTTGTGATAAGCAACCATTTTTGAGTAATCCATTTTGTAAATATGGTCACCGGAAAGAATCACCACATACTCAGGGTTGTATCGCTGAATGTACGGAATGTTCTGATAAATAGCGTTTGCAGTGCCTTTGTACCAGTCTGACTTGCGGCTGCGCTGATACGGCGGCAGCACACGCACACCGGCATTCATGCTGTCCAAATCCCACGGCTGGCCAGAACCGATATATTCGTTCAGTTCCAGCGGCTGGTACTGTGTCAGGACACCGACTGTTTCAATGCCGGAATTGACACAGTTGGAAAGCGGAAAATCAATAATGCGGTATTTTCCTCCGTAGGGGACCGCCGGTTTTGCAATCTTTTTGGTCAGCACCCCAAGTCGGCTGCCCTGGCCACCCGCCAGGATCATAGCCACAACTTCTTGTTTTGGCAACATGGTTATTCCTCCTTAAAATATACGCTGATTCTTTCAGCAAACCGCAGCAGCCCACAGGCAATGCCTGTTCTGAATTTTAAGAGCCGCCGCAGCCGCGCATTTATTTTTACAGCACCGTGTTTCAGGTTTTCGGTGCGTCTGCCGATTTGTTAAAGAAGCGTTTTTTCGCCTGCGGCGCTGGTTTTTCGTCTGCCGGCTGGGCTTTGTCAGGCACCTGTGCAGTTCCTTTTCTGCGCTTCAGTTTAAGATAAATAGTGGAAAGTGGCGGCAGGTGAAGGTCAATCGACTGCTCCATGCCGTGCATGGGGAATTCTTTGTCGCTGACAATATGGCTGCCGTTTTCAATGCCGCTGCCGCCAAAGCGGGCCCAGTCCGTGGAAAAGACCTCTTCATAGACCCCATCAAACGGTGCACCGATACGGTAAGAGGGACGCTCTACCGGAACAAAATTGCACACGATAATGAGTTCTTCTTTCGCTTTGTTGAAGCGGCGGAACGCAATCACGCTTTGGTCGCAGTCATCATTGCTAATCCAGGAAAAACCGCTCCAGTCAAAATCGACCTGCCACAAGGGCGAATTTTTTAAGTAAAAATGGTTTAATTCCTGGAAGAAATGGTGCTGTGCATCGTGCTGCGGATACTGTAGCAGCAGCCAGTCCAGTTCCTGCTTATAGTTCCACTCAATAAACTGTCCCAGTTCCGTGCCCATAAACAAAAGCTTTTTGCCGGGGTGCGCCATCATGTAGCCCATGAATGCACGCACACCTGCGAACTTTTGATCGGCAGTGCCAGGCATTTTGTTCATCAGGGAACACTTTCCATGTACAACTTCATCATGTGAAATAGGCAAAATAAAATTTTCGGCAAACGAATAAAAGAAAGAAAATGTAATATCCTTCTGATTATATTTTCTGCCGAGCGGATCCAGCGACATATAGTGCATCATATCGTTCATCCAGCCCATATTCCACTTGTAGTTAAAACCCAAACCACCCATGTAGGTAGGCTTGCTGACCATAGGCCAGCTGGTAGACTCCTCTGCAATCATCATCGCCGTGGGGAAGCGGGCAAAGACCGCTTCATTCAGCTTTTGCAGGAAGGCGATTGCCTCCAGATTTTCACGGCCGCCGTCTTTATTGGGCACCCACTGTCCCGGCTGACGGCTGTAATCCAGATACAGCATTGAGGCGACTGCGTCTACACGAATGCCGTCAATATGGTATTTTTCCAGCCAGAAAAGCGCACTGGAGATCAAAAACGAAATGACTTCGGGTTTGCCGTAATCAAACACCAGCGTACCCCAATCCATGTGCTCCCCTTTGCGCGGGTCTGCATACTCATAACACGGGGTCCCGTCAAATTTGGCAAGTCCGCTTTCGTCCTTTGGAAAATGCGCAGGCACCCAGTCCATAATGACGCCGATGCCCGCCTCATGGCAAGCCTCAATAAAATGCATAAACTGCTTTGGCGTACCATAGCGGGAGGTCGGCGCAAAGTAGCCCGTTACCTGATAGCCCCATGAGCCATCGAAGGGATACTCTGTAACCGGCATAATTTCAATATGCGTATATCCCATCTTTTTGACATACGGCACAAGTTCCTCTGCCAGTTTGTCATAGCTGAAAACGTTGCCGTCGGGGTAGCGCCGCCAAGAGCCGAGATGCACTTCATAAATATTTACAGGGTGGTCGTAGTGCTCCTCTTTTTCTTTATGCTTCTGCCATGCGCTGTCTTTCCACTGGTAGCCCTCTATGTCGTAATAGCGGCTGGAAGTGCCAGGGCGCGTGTCAAAGAAGAAAGCATAAGGATCGCTTTTGCGCACCTGCCGGCCGTCCGGGTCAGTTACACAGTACTGATAACGCCCGTACTCCTGCAGGGCAAAAGGCACGCAGGCCTCCCACACACCGGCGCTGACTTTTTCCATAGGGGTTTCATCTGCATCCCAATGATTAAAGTCACCGACAACAGACACTGTTTGTGCATTTGGCGCCCATACGCGAAACGCCGTCTGCACGCTGCTGCCGTCTTTTTGGCAGTGTATGCCAAGGTATTTAAAGGCTTCTACGTTTGTACCCTGATGAAACAGATAGAGCGGCAGGTTGTCGTTTTGCGTTTCGCTTTTTTGCATATCAAACAGCTCCTCTGCAGGTGGGAAATTAGCCAACTTTTATAATGTAATCATATCACAAAACTTCAAAATTTCAAGGCTTTTATGAAAATATCGCAGAAAACATTCGAATTGCACAGAATGATTTTGTTCATTTTGTTACAAAATGAACCTGTTTTTTTTCACAAGCAGCTTTCGGTGCTTTCCAGTATAACAATTTAGCAGCAAAAAGCATGTCGTTTTGGCCAGCCCAAGGCAGAAAGCAAAGAAAAAGCGCTTTCCATGGTCGCAGGACCAAAGAAAGCGCCTTTAATTGTTTAAAATTACTTGTGGTCGACTTCGCTCATATGCTGAATCAGCATAAGGACCTTGTTGCTATAGCCCCATTCGTTGTCGTACCAAGCAATCAGCTTAACGAAATGGTCGTTCAGCATAATGCCGGCCTTTGCATCGAAGATGGAGGTGTGCGGGTCGCCCAGGATATCGGAAGAAACGATTGGATCCTCTGTATAAGCCAGGATGCCCTTCATAGCGCCCTCAGAAGCTTCCTTGACAGCCTTGCAGATATCTTCATAGGTTGTCGGGGTCTTCAGGCTGCAGGTCAAGTCAACAACGGAACCATCCAGAGTAGGAACACGCATGGACATGCCAGTCAGTTTACCCTTAACGTCCGGGATAACCAAAGCACAAGCCTTTGCAGCACCGGTGGAGGAAGGAATGATGTTGCCGGAAGCAGCACGGCCGCCGCGCCAATCTTTCTTAGAAGGACCGTCAACGGTCTTCTGGGTAGCGGTAGTGGAGTGAACGGTAGTCATCAAGCCCTCAACGATGCCGAACTTATCGTTGATAACCTTGGTCAGCGGAGCCAGGCAGTTGGTGGTGCAGGAAGCGTTGGAAACGACCTTCATGTCAGAAGTGTAAGTGTCAAGGTTTACACCACAGACAAAAGTCGGGGTCTCTTTATCCTTTGCAGGAGCGGAGATAACAACCTTCTTTGCGCCAGCCTTCAGATGAGCAGACGCCTTTTCTGTAGTAGCGAAAACGCCGGTGGACTCAACGACATACTCGACGCCAATCTTGCCCCACGGAATGTTTGCCGGGTCTTTTTCAGCAAAGACAGCGACTTTCTTGCCGTTGACAATCAGTGCGTCATCTGTAGAAGAAATCTCACCATCAAAGCGGCCGTGCATGGTGTCATACTTTACGTTGTACACCATGTAGTCAGGCGCCATGAAAGGATCGTTAATACCTACTACTTCGAATACATCCGGCTGTGCAACTGCGGCACGAAATACCAGACGGCCAATACGGCCAAAACCATTGATACCGATTTTTATCATTGGATTGTACCTCCTGATTTTTAATCTGCTTATATTTTATAGCATTTTGGCCAACTTTACAAGTGTCTGAATCTGTGAAAGACAATTTATTTGCAAAATCATTCCAATATACTATATATGCTTGAAAAGGCGTCGAATTTTCAGTCATTTTTATGGCTTGGGTAAAAGTAGCACTGCGGCTGGTAATGCTCCTCAAGGTAAATCACCAGAGAGTGCTCTAAACGGGCGTCAAGCTCCTGCTGCGGCAGGGGATGCGGGTCTTCGCGCGAAGCCACGACTGGGGGCCTGACATGCCTGTGGGCGCGTGTCTGACGGGTTTTTCGGCGAACAACTGGTCGGACCTGCGGCTTCTCCTCGCCGGCGTCTTCTTCCTCTTTCGAGAGTTCTTCCAGCGACATCGGCCGCAAAGTCAAAAGAGAAATCAGCACAAACAGCGCCAAAACAAGCAATGCCCAGCTGAGTCCTGCCAAAAAAGACGCAGATTTCCACGCCGCCGGTGCCGCCACCGCCGCTGTAAGCACTGCAGGCAGTCCTACCGATGTCACACTGCCGCGCGCAACACGTTTGACCCCAGAGGCCATCTTTGCCAAAGACTGCAGCGTCAGCAGCAGGAAAATAATGGCCGCAGTGCGCAAGATATTTTCAAGTCCAACTGGCGACGCAACATTGACCCGAAACTGCAGAAACAGCTCTGCAAAGCACCACAGCGACGGCGCCAAAGCCAGAATTGGGTGACTTGCAAAGAAATTCTGCCCCGACAAAAACAGGCAGCCCTGCAAAAACAGCATCAGCCCGGCAAAAACCGCAAGCAAGGTGCCGGCCCCCATCAGGTAAGCGTAGTCACCCGCACGGTTCCATGCCTGAAAAACCACCGAAATGCCCGC
Source organism: Oscillospiraceae bacterium (assembly GCA_022483045.1). NCBI lineage: Bacteria > Bacillati > Bacillota > Clostridia > Eubacteriales > Oscillospiraceae > Oscillospiraceae bacterium. The sequence continues at coordinate 1,638,917 of JAKVOA010000001.1, forward strand.
CAATAGCAGGCCGGCGCCCAGGTAAGCAGCACCCAGAAAAGCGCTGTGCTGCGGCAAGCGGACCACCGTTTTATCCGTACGGGCCGTAAACAGGCAGACCGCACTGCCCCCAAACAGCACCGCACACATTACCAAACTGACAGGCCCCCAGCCGGTTTCTATAGGCAGCTGGCACAGACGCAGTCCCAGCGAAACGCCCAGTGTGAGCAGGAAGACCAACCACGGCAGTTTTTGTTTCATTAGGCAAGAACACTCCTATCGTTCTTCAAGGGGGATATACGGCCTGCGCTTTGACAGAGAAAAGTAAGCCGGGCGCATAATCCGCTTGGCAGTTTCAATTTCTTCTATACGGTGCGCGCACCAGCCCGGCATACGCGAAACCGCAAACATCGGCGTGTAAAGCTCCGGCGGAATATTGAGCATCTCGTAAACCAGACCGGAATAGAAATCGACATTGGCGCTGATGGTTTTTGTATCGCCGTGCACTGATTCAAAGACTTTCGGTGCCAGCTTTTCCACTAACTCAAACAGCTCGAACTTGGCCTGCATTCCCTCGTGCTGCGGCGCCAGTTTTTCGGCTTCATGCTTTAAGATCACCGCGCGCGGGTCAGACAGGGTGTATACTGCATGGCCCATACCGTAAATTAAACCGGAATGGTCCCCTACTTCTTTATTCGCAATCTTTACTAAATAGTCATAGACTTTCCGCTCGCTGCCCCAGTCATCCACATTCTCCATCAGGTCGTTCATCATCATCATCACGCGGTGGTTTGCGCCGCCGTGTTTTGGCCCTTTCAAGGAGCCAATGCCGGCCGCAATCGCGGAATAGATATCGGTACCAGTAGATGAAAGCACCCGCACTGAAAAAGTGGAGTTGTTGCCGCCGCTGTGCTCTGCATGCAGAATCATGCACAAATCGAGCAGGTGTGCTTCATCATGCGTAAACTGGCGGTCCGGACGGATGGCATCGAGAATCGACTCAGCCGTAGACTGGCTGGGATTGACCGGGTGAAAGAACATGCTCTGTTTGTCAAAGCGGCGGCGCTTTACCTGGTAGGCATAGGTCATAATGGCAGGCATCTGCGCAATCAGCTGAAAAGACTGGCGAATGCTGTTTTCTAAAGAAATATCATCGGGGTTGTCATCATAAGAATACAGTGCAAGCACAGAGCGCGCAAGCTTGTTCATAATATTGCGCGATGGTGCCTTTAAAATCATATCTTCTGCAAAGTTTTCCGGCAGCTCACGGTAATAGCTGAGCACCCGATGCAGTTTATCCAGCTGGTTGGCAGTTGGCAGCTGACCAAAGAGCAGCAGCCACACCACTTCTTCATAGCCAAAGCGGTCCGCTTTGCGGCAGCCCTCTACAATATCGGCGACATCAATGCCGCGGTAGGTCAGCCGGCCTTTATCCGGTACGCGCTCGTTATCGTCAATCAAATAGCCGTGCACCTTGCTGATTTGGGTCAGGCCCGCCAGCACACCGGTGCCATCGGGATTGCGCAGGCCGCGCTTTACACCGTACGCATCAAATTTTTCCAGCGGGATATTGTTGTGCTCCCGGAATTCATCACACAGGGTTTTCAGTTCCTTGTCAACAAACACTTGGCCGTTTTCCTGTTTTTCTTCCTGTTTATCCAAAATAATCCCCCTCTCGGCCGATGAAAATACACTGCAGCTTCTCTAGGTCTTTACAGTATCTTAAAGCTTGATTTTACAACAGCAATGTCCTAAAGTCAAGCTTTCGGCAGGGAATTCGTGCATTTTCATGCATTATATCCTGCATTTTTGTAGGATTGTCTGCATAAACAGCGCATTCTGTCGAGGGGCAGATGAATAATTCAGTGCGTTGTTCTGTAAAATGGAAGGGTGGCTTTTCTGCAGTGCCCACTGAAAAAAGCCCGGACAAACATAAGAAAAAGGAGTGTGTGACTTGAAAGGGAATGTGTCACTTCTGGTCATTTTTTTGATTCTGCTTCTGCTGCTGCCGTGCGTCAGCCTATTTACAAAGTCGGCTGCACCGCAGCGCTCAGGCAGTTCCCATGCAGCGGTCTCTCAGACAACCGTAAACTCACCAGCAGCCAGCAGCAAAAAGCCAAAGGCTGCTGTTTCCGCTGCGCCTGTGCCCGGCAAAAAAAGCGGAAAAAGCTTCCGTATTTATGACCAAACGCAAAAAAGCATTTTGACCGTAGATGAACTGGATTTTCTACGCGGAACCGTTGCGACGGAAATGAGTCCGGACAGCCCCAAAGAGGCGCTGAAAGCCCAGACTGTAGCCGCCTACACCTATTATGCACGGCAGCGGAATCTGCACCGCCAAAAGCCAGACGCCGCCCTGCAGGGAGCAGACTTTTCTTGTGAAACCGGCAGCTGGCGTATTTACGTGACGCAGCAGCAGATGCAGCAGCGCTGGAAAGAAGACTACTCTACATTTTACACAAACCTAGCCTCTGCAGTCGAGAGCGTGTACGGGCAGGTGTTGCGCAGCGGAAAAGAATTGGTAAACGCGACTTACTGCTCTATCAGCAGCGGACAGACAGAAGACGCCGCCGCAGTGTGGGGAAAAGCCTACCCCTGCCTGCTGCCAGTGGCAAGCCCCGGCGACATCTATGCCGCCGGGTACCTTTCATCGGTGAGCATGACTCCCGCAGAGTTTCAAAAGGCGGCAGAGAACCTTGGCTGCCGCCTAAGCGGCAGCCCCGCCGGCTGGGCCGGCTCCTGCCAGCGCACGGCCTCCGGCATGGTAAGCATCCTTTCCCTAGGCGGCAAAAGCGTAAAAGGGACCGATGTCCGCACAGCTTTTGGCCTGCGCTCGGCAAACTTCAGTCTTGCATACACCGGCGGGCGCTTTGTCTTTTCTGTAAAAGGGTACGGACACGGCGTGGGCATGAGTCAGGCAGGGGCCACTGCCATGGCAAAGGAAGGAGAAACGTATCAGCATATCCTTGCATGGTACTACCCCGGCTCTACCTTAGCGGCACTTTGATATTCAGTCAACAAGTTTCCTGGCGTACACGAAGTAGTTTACACCGGTTTTCGCTGTAAATACGCCGGTCAGCTTCGGGTCACGCAGACTTAATGACGGCATATAGAACAGAGCCGCCGCAGGGGTTGTCTCAGCAAGGCGCTTTTCAGCCGCGTGCAGTGCCGTATAGCGCTGGGTGCTGGTGGTCGCACTCTGGTGCACCTTGTCCATCTGTGCTAAGAATTCGGTATCAGACCAGCCCGTAATATTGTGGGTGCCGGCAGACACAAACGGTTCCAAATAAGCAGAGGGGTCCGCATAGTCTGCCGCCAAACTGCTGAAAGTGACCTGCACATTCCCTTTTTGGCAGTTTTCCTGGTAAGTCTTGCGCGGCTGTGTTTCAATTTTGCAAGAAATACCCAGCTGCGTTTTCCACATCTGCGCCACCGAAGTGGCAATCGTGCTGTTAAGGGAAGAAATCGGCACCGTAATGGTCAGCTGCGGAAAGTTTTTGCCATTGGCATAGCCCGCCTGTTCCAGCAGTGTTTTTGCACTGGTCACGCTGGCTTTGTAATCGGACGCACTGGTCGGGTAATAAGTACCCCCGACTGTACGGAAATCATTTTTCCCTGCTGCGTCCGCAAAACCCGACGGCACAAAGGCCGAGGCTGCAGTAAAGCGCATGCCGGAAGCCGTCACCGCCAAAGCGTCGCGGTCAATCGCCAGCGACAGCGCCTTGCGCACCTGCGGATCGGACAGGGCATCTGTTTTTGTATTGAATTGTATACAGAAGGTGGAACTTCCGGTTGCATTCATATCGCCGCGCTCACGGATACGCGTGTAATACTTGACCGGAAGCGGGGAAATAAAGGAAGTTTCATTGTTATCATAAGCAGTCAGGCGCGTTTCATCGTCCTCTGCCAACATACAGGTCATGGCAGAAACCGCGATCTGCGACTGGTCGTAATAGGTGCTGCTGCGCGCATAGATTAAGTTTGTCTTTACATTCCACTGGGTCAGTTTCATCGGGCCGTTGCACAAAAATGCAGAGGGGTCGTGGTCCCAATTTTTATGGCCCTCTACAGCATCTTTACGCAGCGGCATAAAGACCGGGCGCTGCAGCAGCTGCGGCAGCAGGTCACACGGTGCCGCCAAGGTCACAACCAGCGTTTCGTCGTCTTTTGCCTGTACACCCAAAGCTGAAACATTCTTTTCTTTTCCGCTTAAAATATCTGAACCATTTTTCAGATAAGCAAAAAGATTTTTCTGCTGTGCATCGTCGAGAACAATATTCCTCTGCCAAGCATAGACAAAGTCCTGCGCTTTCACGGCAGTTCCGTCAGACCAACGGGCATCGCTGCGCAGCGTAAAAGTCCACACTGCTTTATCCGCCGAAGCGACGGCGCTCTGTGCCTGCCCCAAAACGGTCTTTCCGGCCGCATCCGTCTTGTACAGGCCCTCAAATGCAGCTGCACAGTAAGAATCGGTATCTGCTGTGCTGCTGAGTGCGGGGTCAAGAGAAAGCGGCTCGGGGCCAATATTGACTCGCACCGCCAGTTTGCCCGCGGCAGACGCTGAAGAAGTGCCGGACGATACAGCCGAAGACGCAGCCGACGAAGCGCTTTTCTGCGAAACGGCAGAAGACACCGTGCCGCCTTTTGCGCCGCAGCCTGAAAAAGTGCCGGTCAACAGTGCAGCCGCCAGTAAAATAGCGGGTATTCTTATTTTCATCAATTCAGTTCCTCCAGATACAGGGAGCCTTTCAGGTTTCCTGTTCGTGCTTTTGTCTGCTGCCCTCTGCGCGCAGGTTTTCTTCCTGCAGCAGGCGCGCATAGCGGTCGCGGGTTTTTGTATCAGGGTCTAAAACAACCTGGCCGCTGTAGCCGTCTACAATAACCTGTCTGCAGCCGCGCAGCTCCCAAAAATCCTCGCCCAGGCCCAAAACCGCCGGCTTGTGCAGGCTGCGCACCAAAATGGCGCTGTGGGCAGTTGTGCTGCCGTGCTGGGCAATAAAGCCAAGAATTTTACTGTGGTAAGTCCGTGCGATTTCACTGGGCAGCGCCTGCGCCATACAGAGAATAACCGGCGTGTGCAGGTACTCAGGCGGCGGGTCGCCGCGCTGATCCAGGCAGCGCAGCAGGCGGCGGCTGATGTCCATCATATCCTCGCCGCGGGCGCGCATATACTCATTTTCCATTTTTGAAAACATATCATACATACGGTGTCCAGCACGCCACACGGCATACTCAGCACTGGTATGGTCCTGTACAATACTGTCGATCATTTCCTGTCGAAAGTTCTCGTCCTGCAGCATCATAATATGCACACGAAAAATAAGGGATTCTTCCTCGCCGATTCCTTTGCAGGCATTTTCATAGATTTTCTCAATCTCTTCCTGCGCAGCAGCAAAAGCGCCTTTGAGGCGCTCAAGTTCCTGTGCGGGCTTGCGTACCGGCTGGCGGACCAGATGTGGCATTTCCGCAGTGACAACAAAGGCCGGGCCAATGGCAACTCCGCCGGACGCAGCCGTTCCCTGCAAAATACGCATGGCGCTCACCTGCCTTTCGCTGTATCCTTTTATTTTAACTGTTTCCTGTACATTTTACAAGCTTTTATAGAAAAAGCGCGAATGCGCGTTTTTTTACCAAAAACGGCATTCACTCTCGGCAAGGTCGCAGATGCAGCCCTGTCCCCGGCGCCCCAGCACGCGAATGCCGCAGGGCGGCTCTTTGCCGCGATTTCCGGGACAACGTAGCACCAAACCGCCGCTCTCCCAGCACATGGCAGTGCGCTCGCAGCAGCTGTTGCTTTGCTCCAAATATGCGCACTGCGGAAAGGTACAGTGCTTCATGCCGGGCGCAGCCGTCCACTCCTCTGCGGGGCGCGCAGTACTGCCTGGCAGCTCCCCACCCGAAATGACCAAATGCGCTGCGGAAATGCCCAGCAGCACCGGCGACACAGCCCCGGCAAGGCCATGATGCGGCACTTTTAGCAAATAGTAGTCATGGTAAAGCTGCGGTTCTATGGCCGCAATCGTCTCGGGGGTCGCGTCGCCGGTAAACAAAACATCCCTGGTGGCGTCGCCGCTGCCGCGCTGATTTTGGAAAACCAGCGACGCGGCATTTTCCTGCTCGCTGTAAGCTTCGCGCACAGCCCGGCTTTCCAGCAGGACACGCACATCCTCACCCGCGGGCAGGCGGTTGAGCGCGGGCAGCATGTCATCAATTCGGTCCAGCACTGCCAAAGCCCGCGCGGCGCTCGCATTCTGTACCGGCGCCTGTGTACAGAATTCTGTATAGACTTGCCCGAATTCGTACATGTTTTTTAAGAATGCCTGCAGCAGTTCCCCTCCCGGCTGATAAGGAGACTCCACACACAGGTGCAGCTGCTCAACCGCACGGACAAAATCCGTATCAAATGGAAACGTCTGCCGCGGCGGCCACAGGCACTGATAAACGGTGTCGCCGGAAGCAAAAGTATCCCCCTGCCCCAGTGCATATACTGTGCCGTCCTGCGCGCCGCGCAGCGCCCGCGAAAAAGCCCGCAGAGCACTTAAGCTAACCTGTCCGCAATAGCCCTGCCGCGGCAGGAAAACATAGGCAAACAGGGCAAACTCCAGTAAAAGCGGCAGGCCGCGCTCATCACACGGCGAACAGGGAAGGTAAATTTCTGAAAAATAATTCGGACAGCAGTCTAGAATATTCCACAAGCCGCAGACATGATCCCGATGAAAATGAGAGAGCAAAAAAGCCCGGCGGGGCACACCGCTGTAGCGCGCCGTCAGACTTTTTTTCGCATAATTTTTAAAGTTTTCGCCTCCGGGCAGCAGGGTATTTAAACTGCCGCAGTCAACCATCAGCAAATGGCTGCCCCCGCCCAGGACGATACATTCACCGTACCCAACATTATGTACGTCTACCCACTGCATCTTTATGCACCGTCCCCTTTCACCACAATGTCGGCCGGCTTGCCGTCACGGTAACAGACGCCGCTGACAAAACGACCATGCTGCCAGACACCGGTGCGCACGGTCTCGCCCGAAGCAGAGCACTCCTCACAAGTTCCTTCTGCAAAGCCTCCATGGAAAGTGCCGGTGAGCGTGCCGCCGCCGGAAAGGTACAGGCAGCCCTGCCCATTGTAGCAGTCGCGCCGCCACTGCCCCTCGTACAAGACCTTGCCGCCAAAGTACTCGGTACCGCTGCCGTCACGCAGACCGTCCAGCCACATACCGTAATAAGAAAGGGTGCCGTCGCTGTTGAAAGCTGCGCCGCGGCCCGTGGGCGTATTGTCTTCCCAGTTGCCGACAAACAAGGAACCATCGCGTGCACTGAAGCTGACCCCCAGCCCGCTGCGCTGATTTTGCTGCCAGTTGCCTGCATAGCAAAGCCTGCCTGATTTATAATAGTAAGTGCCAAAGCCCTCGCGCTTGTCGCCGGAAAAGCCGCCTTCATAGGCGGTATGGCCGCTCTGCATCTGTGTACGGCCCTCCCCCTGTCTCCGGCCGTCTTTGAGCTGGCCAAAGTACAGGTAGCTTTCCGCCCCGCTGACAACAATGCGCTTTGCGGGCTGCATCACGTCCGGCAAAGCCGCCGGCTGCGGATCCAGTTCCGTCTGCTCAGGGGCCTTCTGCGGCTGAAATACCACTGGCACCGGCGCCACGTCTTCTTCAATGACAGCCGGCTCGGCAGGCACCTGTGTATCGATAATACAGTCCTCTAGCCCAGCCGGCGGGGTATAAGCCTCCATCTCCGGCAGAAGCGGGCCATCCTCACTTTCCAGTTCAAGACTCGGCTGCGGCGCGGTGGCCTCATCCAACACATGCTCGTTGCGGATAAACTGAAACTGAATCGGCGCGCCTTGCGTGCTGTTCCAGCCCGGTTCATCCTCTGCTTCGGCAGAATCGCGCCGCTTGGCCGCCGCACGGCGGGCCTGCAGTTCCGCTTCTGTACAATAATAGAACATGCCGTCGCTGGTGTCCGCCTCGATGTCCGGCGTACCGGTTTCGTTGTCCATCCAGATACGTTCGCTGTCTGTTCCTTCCATTGGATAGGCAAAAAGTTTGCTGCGCTGGTAGCGGCCGGCATGGCTATCATACCGCAGGCCGGTTAAAGTTTCATCGGTACCGGGCTGCAGCTGAAGTTCCGGCCGCTTGGGGTTGCCGCGGTAAAAAGAAGATCGCAGCCAGCGGTGCTCACGGCTGAAGTCCGCCTTTTCCCGCAGGTCGCCGGCCTCGTCCCAGGTCAGGACCGCATAGCCGCCCCCAGCCGCAGACACCGCGCGCTGCAGCACGTGGCCGCTGCCGGTCATTTCCCACTTCAGGTCATGGCGGGTCATGCGGTACTTTGCGCTGTCGTCTGCACCAAACGTTTCTGTATGAACCCGGCCGCTCTGCCGGGGCTTTTTTTCAAAATAGGCTCGGCGCACCTGTGCCAGAAGCATGCAGTCATCTTCGCGCAGGCTCCGGCTGGTGACGGAATAAAACACCCTGTCGCCCAATGTGCCACCCTTCTTTCTAAAATGTCAATTCTTCTTATCATTATAAAAAATTTGCGGCGGGTATGCAACCCTTTTTACATGTAAAGCACAGATAGAAAAACCGCCGCGGCGCATATTTGGCTATGCGGCGCGGCGGAAAGCGGGCCTTGGGTCACATTTTTGCGCTGACAGCGTGCCCCATGTCGTCCATCAGGCCGGTTACGGCGTGGGCAGCGCGGCGGGCGCTGCGGCGCAGCTGGCGGTTATTGTCCATTGCTTTTTCGGTCAGCAGAGTCGCCGCCGCGCCCACCACGACCCCAAGCGTGATGCCGCGCAGCAGTTTTCCAGTACTTTGAAACATACGAATCAACCTCCCCGTCAGGATTGCGGTGACTATCAGGATCAGCCCCATATTGAAGTATCCCCTTTCTGCTCCTTTTTATCGCGTGAAAATATTGTGAGGAATGTATATCCCTGGCAGCAGCCCGCTTGCACACAGGCGCCGCCTGTTGTATTATGGGCATTGCGGCACACACTATACCCAATAAAGAAGTGGAGGCAGTTTCCTTGCATCAGCTGAACCTTGTCCTTGTAGAACCGGAAATTCCCCAAAACACCGGCAACATTGCCCGCACCTGCGCCCTGACCGGCGCGCGGCTGCACCTAGTAGGCCCGCTCGGCTTTAAGCTGGACGACCGCTACTTAAAGCGTGCCGGGCTCGACTACTGGCACCTGCTGGATATTTCCTGCTACCAAAATATTACAGAATTTTTTGCAAAAAATGACGGCCCGTTTTTTTATTTTTCCACAAAAGCGCGCCATGTGCACTCGGCAGTCACTTATCCCGAAAGCTGCTACCTGGTCTTTGGCAAAGAGAGCGCTGGTCTGCCGGAAGAGCTGCTCAAGGCCTGCCCCGGCAGCTGTGTACGCATCCCGATGATTGACAATCCCGACGCCCGCAGCCTGAATCTTTCCAACAGCGCAGCGATTGCCGCCTATGAGGTTCTGCGCCAGTGGGACTACCCTGACATGCTTTTAAAAGGCGAGCTGCACCGTCTACACTGGTAATTGCATTTTTTGAGTGGGAAACCGTGCCCGGAAAAGTTCCTGCACGCATTTCCCGGCAAATCCTTGAAAAAAAAATGCTTGTGTTGTATAATCATCATGCGTTATAAGGCTTTTATAGTGCTTTTTTTAATACCATAAAAGGAAAATCATATGAAGGAGTGTTACCCATGAATTACCTGAACAAAAAGACCGTCGAAGATATTGATGTCGCCGGCAAAAAAGTTTTAGTCCGCTGCGATTTCAACGTTCCTTTCGACGATGCGGGAAACATCAGCGATACCAAGCGCATTGACGGCGCTTTGCCTACTATCAAATACCTGATCGAGCATCACGCTAAGGTGATTCTGTGCTCGCATTTGGGCCGGCCAAAGGGCGAATTCAATATGAAGTATTCCCTTGCCCCGGTTGCAAAATGCCTTTCCCAGAAACTGGGTCAGCCGGTTCAGATGGCAAAAGATGTTGTGGGTGAAGACGCCAAGCGCATTGCCGCCTCTCTGAAAGACGGCGAAGTAGAGCTGCTCGAAAACGTCCGCTTCCACAAAGAAGAGGAAAAGAATGACCCGGCTTTTGCAAAACAGCTGGCAAGCCTTGCCGATATTTATGTCAATGATGCTTTCGGCACTGCACACCGCGCACATGCTTCTACTGCCGGCGTAGCCAATTATCTGCCCGCTGTCTGCGGCTTTCTGATTCAGAAAGAAATTTCTGTCATGGGCAAGGCTCTGGAAGACCCGAAGCGCCCGTTTGTCGCTATTTTGGGCGGCGCAAAAGTTTCTGATAAAATCGGCGTCATCACCAACCTGCTTGACAAGGTCGACACCCTGATCATCGGCGGTGCCATGGCCTATACCTTTATGAATGCACTGGGCTACAGCATTGGCACCTCAAAATGCGAGCCTGACAAGATTGACGTTGCCAAAGATATTATGACAAAGGCAAAAGAGAAAAACGTGAAATTCCTGATTCCGGTCGACAACGTAGTTGCTACAAAGTACGCTGCTGACGCAGAAAACAAGGTCGTTGATTCCGATAAGATTCCCGAGGGCTGGATGGGCCTAGATATCGGCCCCAAGACCTGCGAGCTGTTTGCGGGTGCCATTAAAGATGCCGGTACCGTTGTTTGGAACGGCCCGATGGGCGTTTCCGAATGGAAAGCTTTCGCAAACGGCACCATTGCCGTTGCAAAAGCAGTTGCTGACAGCAACGCGATTTCCATTATCGGCGGCGGCGACTCTGCTGCTGCAGTTGAAAACCTGGGCTTTGCCGATAAGATGACCCATATCTCCACCGGCGGCGGCGCTTCCCTTGAGTTCCTCGAGGGCAAGGTTCTGCCCGGCATTGCCTGCCTGAACGATAAAGACTAATCTGCCATAAAACTGGGCGGGGCTTTTCGCCCCGCCCTTTTTGCCGCCAAGCAAACAAGCTGTTTGCCACGGCTAAGACTTTCCAAATGAAGCTTGAATAAAGCAAAGGAGACTTCAAAAATGAACAAAGCAATCCGCAAGGCCGTTATCGCCGGCAACTGGAAAATGAATAAAACACCCGCAGAAGCAAAAGTACTTGTCGAGGGCATTAAGCCGCTCGTAAAAGACGCAGGGTGCGGCGTGGTGTGCTGTGTACCGTACGTAGACCTGCCTGTCGTGCTGGAAGCTGCAAAGGGCACCAACATCGGCGTTGGCGCAGAAAACTGCCACTGGGAAAAGAGCGGCGCTTTCACCGGCGAAGTTTCCGCTGAAATGCTTGCTTCCATGGGCGTGCAGTATGTCATTATCGGCCACAGTGAGCGCCGCCAGTATTTTGGCGAAACCAACGAGACCGTCAACAAACGCATTCGCGCCGCACTGGATGCCGGCCTGAATGTAATCCTCTGCGTCGGTGAAAGCCTGCAGCAGCGTGAGCAGGGCGTTACCAGTGAACTGGTCGCCATGCAGACAAAGATTGCACTGGGCGGCGTCTCTAAAGAAGAGCTTGCCCGCATTATCATTGCCTATGAGCCTATCTGGGCAATCGGCACCGGCAAGACCGCAACCAGCGAGCAGGCAAATGATGTCTGCAGCACAATCCGCAAGACCGTTGCTTCCCTATACGACCAAAAGGCAGCCGATGCCCTCACCGTACAGTACGGCGGCTCTATGAAGCCCGGCAATGCTGCAGAACTTTTGGCACAGCCGGATGTCGACGGTGGTCTGATCGGCGGCGCTTCCTTGAAGCCGCAGGACTTTGCTGCAATTATCAAGGCTGCCACCGAAGGCTGATGGTCCGCTTTTCGCGGCCTGAGCAAAAATGCAATGTATTAATGTATTAAAGAATTTCAGTAAAGGGGTATATACAGAATGGCAAAAAAGCCCGTTATTCTTATCATTATGGATGGTTTCGGCATTGCTCCGCCCAAGGGCAACGCAATCGCCGCTGCCAAGAAACCAAACCTCGAGCGCCTTTTCGCCGCCAACCCGCACACACAGATCGGTGCTTCCGGCCTGAATGTCGGCCTGCCGGACGGCCAGATGGGCAACAGCGAAGTCGGCCACACCAATATCGGCGCCGGCCGCATTGTTTATCAGGAATTGACCCGCATTACCAAATCAATTGAAGATGGAAGCTTCTTCCAGAATGCTGCTTTCCAAAAGGCAGTGGACAACTGCAAAAAGAACGGCAGCGCCCTGCATATTTTCGGCCTGTTGTCTACCGGCGGCGTGCACAGCCACCTGACGCATATTCTTGCTCTGGCAGAGCTTGCCAAACGTGCCGGGCTGACCAAGGTCTACCTGCATGCATTCCTTGACGGCCGTGATGAGCCGCCGAAGTCCGGCAAAGGCTTTGTGCAGCAGTGCGAAGCAAAGCTGAAAGAAATCGGTGTAGGACAAATTGCAACGGTCTCCGGCCGCTACTATGCCATGGACCGTGACCAGAACTGGGATCGTCTTGAAAAGGCCTACAATGCTATTGTTTACGGCGAGGGACAAGCCGCAGCTACCGCAGAAGAAGCCGTACAGAATTCCTACGACAAAGACACAACCGATGAATTTGTGCTCCCAACTGTCGTGCGCAAAGAGGGCCTGGTAAAAGCGAATGATTCCGTTATCTTCGCAAACTTCCGCCCAGACCGTGCCCGCCAACTGACCCGCGCGTTTGTTGACCCGGATTTTAGCGGTTTCGAGCGTCGCAACGGCTGCTTCCCAGTAACATTCGTTACCATGGCACAGTATGATGCTGAAATGCCAAATGTCACCGTTGCGTTCCCGCCGGAAAAACTGACCAACACCATGGGCGAGTACATCGCCAATCTGGGGCTTAAACAGCTGCGCATTGCCGAAACCGAGAAATACGCGCACGTCACTTTCTTCTTCAACGGCGGCGTAGAGCAGCCTTACCCGGGAGAAGACCGCATCTTGGTGAAATCGCCAAAGGTGCCCACCTATGACATGCAGCCCGAAATGAGCGCACCGGAAGTCACCGCAAAACTGGTCGACGCCATTCATTCCGGTAAGTATGATATGATTATTCTGAACTTTGCAAACTGCGACATGGTCGGTCACACCGGCGTGTTTGACGCGGCAGTCAAGGCAGTAGAAACCGTGGACACCTGTGTCGGCAAAGTGACCGACGCCATTGCCGATATGGGTGGCGTTGCACTGATTACCGCTGACCACGGCAATGCTGACAAGATGGTCGATACCGACGGTAAGCCCTTTACTGCGCATACGACCAACCCGGTTCCGTTCTGCGTAGTCGGTTATCCCTGCAAGTTGCGCGAGGGCGGCCGTCTGGCCGACATTGCCCCCACCATGCTGCAGATTATGAGCCTGAAGCAGCCGGAAGAAATGACCGGCAAGAGTTTGATTCTGTAATTTCTACAATTTATATTGTAATCTGCCAAAGATGCCTGCAAAATACCAATGTGTTTTGCGGGCATTTTTGCCCCACAATGATACAAAATGAATTAAATTTGCAACCAAAAGCTTCCTGTGCCATAATAGATAAAGAATAAAGACTTTCTGAAAGGAAGGGACTTGTCTGCATGGAAATCGAGCGAAAATGGCTGATGACGCAAAAGCCGCAGGGCCTGCCGGTTTTACAGACCGCTGTACTGCGGCAGGGGTATCTTTGCACACACCCGACCGTGCGGATTCGCAGCAAACGCTGCGGCGGAAAAGACACTTTTCGGCTGTGCATAAAGGGCAAAGGCACCCTGGTGCGGGAGGAAATCGAGCTGGACCTGCCGCGCGAGAAATTTGAGGCGCTCAGCTGCCTGCTGGAAAAGCCGCTGATTCGCAAAGACTACACGGTCTTTGCTCTGCCAGGCGGGCTGCGGCTGGAGTACAGTGATGTGGATGCAGGCCTGCCTGGCGCTTTCTCTTATGCCGAAGTGGAATTTACCAGTGTCGAGGCGGCCCGCGCCTTTGTGCCGCCGGATTTTCTCGACCGGGAAGTGACAGAAGAACCCGGCTGGACCATGGCCGCATACTGGGAAAAACGAGACCCTGTTCAAAAATAAAGCAATCTGCCGTTTTGAAGAAGGAATTTTTATGCGCTTTATTGATTTACATTGTGATACGCTGGGCGTCTGTGCAATGCACCCCGGCGAAAAAATGCAGCTGGCAGAAAACAACTGTCAGCTCGACCTGAAGCGCCTGAAACAAGCCGGCAGCATGGCACAGGTATTTGCCGCATTTCTGCCAACAAATGAGCAGGCCAAAAAAGACGGCATTGCGCTGTCTCCACAGGAAATCTTTGACCAAATTTACGCCTGCTACCAAAAGGAACTGCGTGCCAACCGCGACACCCTAGCGCCTGTATTCTGCGGCGAAGATCTGGCAAAGAATGACCGTGCCGGTCTGCTTTCTGCCATTCTCGGCATAGAGGACTGTGTTCTGCTAAACGGCGACTTGCGCAAAATCACCACGCTCTATAAAAAGGGGGTGCGCGTCATGACCCTGACTTGGTGGTACGAAAACAGCTTAGGCTTCCCCTGCAGCCCGATTCCAGCGGATATGGACCGCGGGCTGAAACCTTTCGGTAAAAAAGCTGTACGCAAAATGCAGAATCTAGGCATTCTGGTGGATGTTTCACATTTGTCCGACGGCGGCTTTTACGACGTAGCTGCACTTTCGCGTGAATCACACATTCCCTTTGCCGCAACGCACTCCTGTGCACGTGCCCTCTGCCAGCACCCGCGTAACCTGACAGATGATATGCTGCGTGAAATTGGTGAGACCGGCTCGGTGTGCGGCATCAACTTCTGTGCAAAATTTTTAAATAGCCGTGGCAGCAATTACACCCGTATCGATGACATTGTGCAGTGCGCGCGCTATATCCGCGACAAGGCCGGCATTGATGCGCTGGCAATCGGCTCGGATTTTGACGGCATTGACTCCACACTGGAGTTTGCCGACTGCGCCGGTCTGCCAAAGCTTGCCGATGCGCTCGCCATGTACTTTCCCTCTGATGAAGTTGAAAAAATCTGCTGGAAAAACGCACTGCGCGTACTGACTGCAGCGCTGAAATAGTCTTTTGCACAAAACAGCAAAACAAACCGCCGGCCCTGCCTCAAAAAAGCAGAGCCGGCGGTTTTTATGAGTTCTGATTTGTCATTCTGTTATGTACAGAATGTACGAAAGTTTCAGTGTGCGGCAAACAAATGCTGCGCCGCCTTTGAGCGGTCTAGCGCATGGAACAGAATCAGCCCGCCGCCGGTGCACATAATCAATTCACCCAAACCAACCGTGCCTACCGCTAAGAAAAACGCCTGCGGGACAAAATTGGCTATCGAGAACTGATTGGTACTGCCAAGGCAGGTCAATTCAAACGCAACGATCAGCGCATTGCACACCACCGGCATCAGCGAAGAAGCTACTGGCAAACCTTTCAGGCGGACATTGCGCAGGGCATAGGTCAACACCGCTCCAAGAAAAGTGGCAGCCGTGCCAAAGACCCAGTCTACCGGGCCAACCGGGCTGGAAAGCAGATTGCCCAAAAAGCACCCAACTGTCAGCCCCGGAATCGCCGCGGGCATAAAGACCGGCAAAATGGTCAGCAGCTCG
The DNA here is from genome assembly GCA_022483045.1 of Oscillospiraceae bacterium. Lineage (NCBI taxonomy): Bacteria > Bacillati > Bacillota > Clostridia > Eubacteriales > Oscillospiraceae > Oscillospiraceae bacterium. Next base: position 1,654,466 of record JAKVOA010000001.1, read on the forward strand.
CTGAAGCGGCACTGTATGGTCATAGAACCAATGCCCAAAGCGTTTGCCAGAAGCGTGAGCACCACATAAAGGGCCGCAATCAGCCCCGCCTGTGCTAGATAAAACACAGACTTTTTCGAACTTTGCATATTCAGATTCCTCCAGTAGGCGGTAACCAGCAAAGGCCCCACCCTAGTAAATATTTAAGGTCCGGAACTCACGACGGACCTGCCAGCGCAGTGCACCGGCAACGCTTCTATTTTACACGCTTTTTGAAAAAAAGCAAATCTCTGTTATGTTTTTTCCTGCTTTTCCTTTTTAGGCTCTTCGTCGGGGACCGCCGGCAAAGGCACTTTCTTTTTCACCAGAATGCGCTCAATGCGCCGATCATGAATGCGCAGGGCAGTCAGGGTCAACGCGCCGCAGGTAACCGTAGGCGTTTCATTTTCCTGCGGAATACGGCCCAGCTGCTCAACCATGAGGCCTGCCAGCGTATCGTAATCGCCTTTTGGCAGGGAAACACCGGTCAGGTCCTCTGCATCCTCTACCAAAAGTGCGCCGTCCACCGACCAGCGGTTGGGTCCGTCAGCCAGGATTTCTTCTTCCTCTTGGTCATACTCATCCTGAATATTGCCTACAATCGACTCCAGCAAATCCTCCAGGGTAATCAAGCCCTCGGTCCCGCCGAATTCATCGACAACAACGGCAATCTGCCGGTGCTGCTCGGTCATTTCCTGAAACAGCCGGCTGCAGGACTGCGTTTCCGGCACAAAGGTTGCCGGACGCATTAGCGCCGTCAGCTTAACTGGCTGCGGCGGTTTGCCGATAAATTTCAGCAGATCTTTTACATATAAGAAGCCAAGGATATTATCCAAATCTTCATGGTATACCGGAATACGGGAAAATCCTTTTTCCATAGAAAGCTGTACAGCATCCTGCAGCGTCTCAGTATCCTCTACCGCGGAAATCTCGGTGCGGTGGGTCATGACCTCAGAAACCGGGTTATCGTCAAAATCCAGCACATTGGAAATCATGTCCTTTTCAGATTCCTCGATTGCGCCGGTTTCCTCGCCCTCATCCACCATCAAGCGGATTTCTTCCTCAGTGACCGCCTCGCGGTCTTCTTTTTCCGGGTGAACGCCAAACAGACGCAGCACCAGCGTTGTGCTGCCGGTCAAAAGCTTTACCAGCGGCGTAAAGAAAACAGCCACTCCATTTAAAAAGCCGGCAAAACGAAACGCAATGCTTTCTGTGCGGCGGATTGCCAGCTGCTTTGGCACCAGCTCACCGAGTACCAGCGTAAAATAGGAAAGAATCAGCGTAATGATTACCGACGCCAAAACCTGCAGGACATGGTGCGGCAGGCCGGTCCCCTGCATGGCATTTGCCAGCATTTCGCCAAAGCTCTGTGACGCAGCGGCACTGGCAAGAAAGCCTGCCAGCGTAACGCCGACCTGCACCGTAGCCAAAAAGCGGTTGGAGTCCTGCGTCAATTTCAGAAGGGTACACGCTCTGCGGTCGCCGTCTTCAGCCATTTTTTTGACTTTGTTGTCACTGAGTCTGACTACCGCAATTTCGGCAGCAGAAAAAAGGCCGTTTACCAGGATAAGGACAGCCAGCAGAAGCAGGCTGCCCCATGGAAAGCCAGAGGCACTTTCTGGGTCAGGAGGCATAAAAAAAAGATCCCCTTTCATTATAAAAAACGAGTTGTTTAATTTTTGCGCTGCAGAAAATCTGCACAGTTTCGCAACACCACAGCGCTGTTTTTTATTTTACAGCACATTGTGCGCCGCTGTCAACTGCCCTAAAACGCCGAAAAGCATGCCAAAGGTAGCACCTATTTAACCCCGTAGGGCCCTGTCGAGGCCTCAGACATGCAAAGTTGCTAAAAATTTTCGTTTGTTTGGTCATTTTACTTTACACAGCGCAAAATTAGTGTTAAAATTCTTTTTGGACGTACATTGTATTTCTCTTGCGTACTCCAGTTGGCAATCAATAATTTCCAAAAGGAGGAATTATTTATCATGGATTCCAGAAAGAAACAAACCATGGATGGCAACACTGCTGCTGCTCATGTAGCATACGCCTATACAGACGTAGCTGCCATCTACCCAATTACCCCATCCTCTCCCATGGCAGATACGATCGACCAGTGGTCTGCTGCCGGCCGGGAAAACATCTTTGGCAACCAGGTTAAGGTTGTCGAGATGGAGTCTGAGGCGGGCGCTTCAGGTGCCGTGCACGGTTCTCTTGGTACCGGTGCTATTACAAACACCTTCACCGCTTCTCAGGGCCTGCTGTTGATGATCCCGAACCTGTACAAAATCGCTGCCGAGCAGCTGCCCTGCGTTATTGACGTAGCAGCACGTACAGTTGCTACCCAGTCCCTGAACATCTTCGGTGACCACAGCGATGTTATGGCATGCCGCCAGACCGGTTGTGCTATGCTGGCTGAGGGTTCCGTACAGGAAGTTATGGACCTGTCCCCTGTTGCACATCTGGCTGCTATTGAGGGCCATGTGCCGTTCATCAACTTCTTCGACGGCTTCCGTACTTCCCATGAACAGCAGAAGATTAAGAAATGGGATTACGAAGACCTGAAAGACATGTGCGACATGGATGCAATCGATGCTTTCCGCAAGGCTGCTCTGAATCCTGAGCACCCGAAGATGCGCGGTTCCCATGAAAACGGCGATGTTTTCTTCCAGCATCGTGAAGCCTGCAACTCTACGTACAACGCTCTGCCGGCTGTCGTTAAAAAGTACATGGGCAAGATCAATGAAAAACTGGGCACCGACTACGACCTGTTTAACTACTATGGCGCACCGGATGCCGACCGTGTCATGATTGCAATGGGCTCCATCTGCGATGTAGCCGACGAAGTCATTGACTACCTGACCGCTAAGGGTGAAAAAGTCGGTATCATCAAAGTTCGCCTGTATCGTCCTTGGGTTTCCTCCGCTCTGCTGAAGGTTCTGCCTAAGACAGCTAAGAAGATCGCCGTACTCGACCGCACCAAAGAGCCTGGTTCTTTGGGCGAGCCGCTGTACCTGGATGTTATTGCCACTCTGCGTGAAGCTGGCCTCAACGACATCGTCGTTAGCGGCGGCCGCTACGGCCTGGGCAGCAAAGACACCCCGCCGTCCTCTATCTTTGCCGTATACACTGAGCTTGCAAAAGCCGCACCGCGTCCGCGCTTCACTCTGGGCATTGTCGACGATGTGACCAATCTCTCTCTGCCGGAAGCAAAGCCCGCCCCGATTACTTCTGCTCCTGGTACCAAAGAGTGCAAGTTCTGGGGTCTTGGCGGCGACGGTACTGTTGGCGCAAACAAGAACTCTGTTAAGATTATCGGTGACCATACTGATAAGTATGTTCAGGCTTACTTCCAGTATGACTCCAAAAAGACCGGCGGCGTAACTATCAGCCACCTGCGCTTTGGTGACAACCCGATTCACAGCCCCTATTACATCAGCCAGGCCGACTTTGTTGCGTGCCACAACCCGTCTTATGTCAATCAGGGCATGAAGATGGTGCAGGACGTCAAGCCGGGCGGTGTCTTTATGATTAACTGCCAGTGGTCTGACGACGATCTGGCTAAGCACCTCAATGCCGAAGCAAAGAAGTATATCGCTGACAACAAGATTCAGCTGTACACCATCAATGCTATCGACAAGGCAATTGAAATTGGCATGGGCAAGCGCACCAACACCATTCTGCAGTCCGCATTCTTTAAGCTCGCCAACGTCATGCCTATTGACGACGCTGTCAAGTTTATGAAGCAGGCCGCTCAGAAGTCCTATGGCAAGAAGGGCCAGAACGTTGTTGAGATGAACTGGAAGGCCATTGATGCCGGTGTTGACGCTGTGCATAAGGTCGACGTTCCTGCTTCTTGGTCTAATCCGGAAGCTGACCCGGCACCGAAGCAGCTGAAAGGCCGCCCGGAGCTGATCAAGCAGGTACGCAACATCATGGAGCCTATCGCCCGCATGGACGGCGACTCTCTGCCTGTTTCCGCTTTTGTTGCAAATGCAAACGGTGAATGGGAGCAGGGCGCTTCTGCTTACGAGAAGCGCGGTACTGCTGTCAATGTGCCTGAGTGGGATGCTGCCAAGTGTGTCGGTTGCAACCAGTGTTCTTTCGTCTGCTCTCATGCGACAATTCGTCCGTTTGAGCTGACCGCTGATGAACTGGCCGCTGCACCGAAGCAGACCAGCAGCCGCGACAACAAGCCCGCAAACGAGTACAAGTTTGTCATGGCAGTTTCTCCTCTGGACTGCATGGGCTGCGGCGAATGTGTTACTGTCTGCCCGACCGGCGCTATCACCATGAAGCCGCAGGCTAGCCAGGCTGCACAGCAGGAAGTCTTTGACTACTGCGTCGCAAACGTTTCCAAGAAGCCGAGCAAATTTGGCGACGACACCGTTATCGGTTCTCAGTTCAACCAGCCGCTGCTGGAGTTCTCTGGCTCCTGCGCAGGCTGCGCCGAGACCTCTTACGCACGCCTTGTTACTCAGCTGTTTGGCGAGAAGATGTACATTTCCAACGCCACCGGCTGCTCCTCTATCTGGGGCGGCACCGCTTCCATTTCTCCTTACACCGTCAACAAAGACTCCGGTCACGGCCCCGCATGGGTTAACTCCTTGTTTGAGGACAACGCCGAGCACGGTCTGGGCATGGAAATCGGCGTAAAGACGGTTCGTGAGAACCTGATTAAGCGCATTACAGAAGTTGCTACTTCTGACAAGGCCTCTGCTGAAATGAAGGCTGCTTATAAAGACTTCATGGATACAAAGGACAACACAAAGGCAAACGACGCACCTGCAAAGGCTTTGATTGCAGAGCTGGAGAAGACCGCCGCTGCTGGCTGCGAAACCTCTAAGGAAATTCTGAAGAATAAGCAGTACATCGCAAAGAAGTCCTTCTGGATCTTCGGCGGCGATGGCTGGGCTTACGATATTGGTTACGGCGGACTGGATCATGTTTTGGCTTCTGGCGAAAACGTCAATGTCTTGGTCTTTGATACTGAGATGTACTCCAACACCGGCGGACAGGCATCTAAGGCTTCCAACATCGGCGAAGTTTGCCAGTTTGCTGCTTCCGGCAAGGAAATGAAGAAGAAGAGCCTTTCCGAAATGTGCATGACATACGGCTACATCTATGTTGCACAGATCGCTTTGGGTGCTAACCCGGCACAGGCTGTCAAGGCTATTGCCGAGGCAGAGGCTTATCCGGGCCCGTCCCTCATCATCGGCTATGCTCCTTGCGAACTGCACGGTGTTAAGGGCGGCTTGACCAACTGCCAGAACGAGATGAAGAAGGCTGTTCAGGCTGGTTACTGGAACCTGTACACTTTCAATCCGTCTCTGAAGGCACAGGGCAAGAACCCATTCACCCTGACCTCAAAGGCTGGCGACAGCTCCAAGTATCAGGCCTTCCTGTCCAACGAGACCCGCTACAGCCGCTTGAGCCGTGCATTCCCGGAGCGTGCAAAGGATCTGTTTGCGCGCAACCAGCAGGCTGCAGAGGACCGCTACGATCACCTGACCAAGCTGGTCGATCTGTACAAGTAATTTTTCTTTACGAAAGATTACTGTTCTTTTCTGTATTCTCTTCCCGCCTGTTGGGCTGACAAGAGTTTGCAGAAGCGCTGTGCAAAATCTGATTTTCAGGTACTGCACCACGTATAAAACCCATTAAAAAGTTTTTCCGCCCCGTTTGTCTACTGACAAGCGGGGCGGTTTTTTGTCAAATTTTGAGGAATTTATAATTTTTTGATTCTATCATCAATTTTTATAATATTCGTCACGCAGTATTCACATACTTTGAACATAATATGAGTCAGAAGGCAGGGATACATAGGCGTCCCTTTGGGAAAGGAATGAGCAGCAATGAATGATGATCAAAACAACAGCAATGATTATATGAATAACAACAATGATTCTGCCAATGCTAATACGGAAGGCGGAACCACCTGGGACGGAACCAGCTACCACTCCGGCCATGTACCCACAGACAATGACTACTCGGACAGTGAGGGATACTCTTCCCCTTATGGTCAAAGCAGCGACGCCGGCTCTTCTTATGGGCAGAGTAATAATTCCTCCCCTTATGGCACAAATCAGCAGCAGGGGGGCTACAATGATCCCTCCGGCGGCAACTATCAGCAGCAAGGGGAGCCAGTATGGCACCAGACCACTTGGGAGCCGCCGCAGTACCGCGACCCGGGGCAAAAACCGCCCCGCCGCAGCCGAAATAAACAGAAGAAGGACAGAAAAACACCGACATGGCTGCGGGTCGTTTCTGTAATTGTTATCTGCTTCGTTGTTTCGGCCTGCTCCATCGGCGTTTTCGTAACGCTGGTAAACAATGGCACCATCACTTTTGGCACAGCCAGCACCAGCGGCTCAGCGTTTACGATTACCAAACTAATCGACAGTTCCAGTACTTCTTCCACTTCCAGCAGCACCAGCACTAAACTGCTGACAAAACAGCAAGTGTGCAGCAAGGTCATTCCCAGTGTTGTATTGGTGCAGAATTACCAGAACACCTCAAACGGATTGAACTATTCTGGCACCAACGATGGCACTTCCAGCGGCACCTCAAGCACCTCCAGTGGCAGTACCTATGACGACACCTCTTTCTTCGGCGGCAGCAACGGAAATGAGAATGGAAACGGAAACGACGGCGGCACTACAAGCTCCAGTTCCAGCTCCAGCTCAGAAAGCGACAGCATCTCCCCCGCCAGCGAAGGTTCCGGCGTCATCATCAGCAGCGACGGTTATATTATGACCAACGCTCATGTGGTAGAGAGTGCCACCGCACTGAAAGTAGTGCTCAGCAACAACAAGAGCTATGAAGCTAAGCTGATCGGCAGCGATTCTGTAACAGACCTGGCACTGATTAAAATCAGTGCCACCGGCCTGACCGCTGCAGAGTTTGGTGACAGCAGCAGCCTGAAAATTGGCGATGAAGTGGTCGCAATCGGCAACCCCGGCGGCAGTGAACTGGTCTCCAGTGCAACCTTTGGCAACGTATCCGCTCTAAACCGCACCATTACCGACAGTGACACCGGCTACAGCCGCGAATGTATCCAGACCGACGCGGCCATTAACCCCGGCAACTCCGGCGGCGCGCTGGTGAATATGTATGGCCAGGTCATAGGCATCAACTCCAGCAAACTGACCCAGGTGGGCGGCACCTCAGCAGAGGGACTTGGGTTTGCCATTCCGATCAATGACGCGCAGCCCATTATCACCAGCTTGAAGCAGTACGGCTATGTAAAAGACCGCGCTGTACTGGGTATCAGCGGCCGCATGATTGATTCTGTAACTGCTCGCATCTACGGCATTTCCAGCACCGGATTTGTGATTCAAAAGATCACGAACTCTGAGCTGACAAAAGCAGGGGTCGCAGTGGGCGACATCATCACTAAGATTGACGACACCACGGTAACCTCCAGTGGAACTATCACAACGGTTATTTCTAAGAAGAAGGCCGGTCAAACCGTAAAGCTTACCTTGGTCAGTCTGCAGACCGGCAAGAGCAGCACCGTAACGGTAAAGCTGATTGCACAGACCGGCAAGAGCTCTTAATCCAAATTTGCTTACAAGTTATTTTTCATAAATTTCTCCTCTCTCTGGAAAGGCCGCCCGGTTTTCGGGCGGCCTTTCCGCTTTAGGAATCACCGGCTCCAAAAAGGCCGGTGATTCCTAAAGCATATACAAAAACGGCCCGCCAAAGCTTTACCGCTTGGCAGGCCGTTTGCTTTTCGATTCTGTAAAAAGTGCTTACATCTGACCGGGCATTTCTTCCGTCCCGGTTTTTTGAGCGGGCATCTCTGCGGTAGGTTCTTCCTTTGCATGCAGGCGGATTCCGTGCATCTTGGGCAGAGAAAGCTCTTTTAAGCGCGGACGCATCTTTTCCTGTGCGGCCACCTCCATGCGCTTCTGCTGCTCACTGCCGCTGCCACCATTCATCAGACCCAGCAGCATTTCATTCGATTCCTTGATACTCGGCTGCTCATCAAAGCGCACCAGCAGATTTTGCAGGTCATCACAAAAAACGAATTTCATGATCCGTGTAAACGGTGTCGATAAAAACGCGATAAACAGTTTCAGTACAGGGCGGTCATCTTCATCTGCCGTGAGGCGGGCAGAACAGCCGACCGGGTATGTTTCACCATTAAAAGTCAGCTCACTGCGAAACGGCTCATTTTCCAGCCCGGCAGTTAAAGTCACCTTCTCTTTCCCACAGAGCATGCCAATATGGCACATACCCGGCGTAAAGTTAAAGGAAACAGCACGGATTGTCGGCGGGAAATTATTGACACAGACTTTCAGCGTCTGCGGCATAATAGTACCATAACCGCTGTGCAGCTGATAGCGGGTGCCATCCAGCGGCAAAGCTTTTTGCGGTACGGTCTGCGGCGGCTGAGCGGGCGGCTGAAAACGCGCGAAAGGCTTTTTAGCGGGCTGCGGCGGCATGGTTTCTTTTTGCGCATATAAATGCGTCAACATATCTTTCAGCTTGCGCAGCGCATGCAGGTTATTGGGCAGTGGCTCATCGTGAAAGCCCTCAGCGCCCTCAGCAAAATATTTTTCCGTAATGGTAGTTGCCTCATCAGCAACAAAAGTCTGGCTGCCGCCGGTCATGGCGACAACCGCATCCAAGTGCGGCAGAATAAACACATGCTGACCAAACAGACCGCTGTACTGGTATGCGTCTTTCATCGGCAGGCTCCACAGCTGATAACCGTAGCCCTCATCGCGTGAAGTTCCGTTGGTGCTAACCATGTTATGGGTGCTGTCCTCTACCCACTGCTGCGGCACCAACTGGCGGTCACCCTTTTCGGTATGCCACAAACCTTTCTGCAGATAGAGCTGACCCAGCTTTGCCATATCAATGGAGCGCAGGTAAAGCCCCCAGCCGCCCTTTTCAATGCCCATTGGGCAGGTTTCCCACCGCGGGCGCGGAATACGCATAGGCGCAAACAGGCGCGGCATCAGGTAATCAACCAAAGAAATGCCCGTCAGGCGGTGCAGCACCGCTGAAAGCATGTAGGTATTCATACTGTTATAATAAAAATCCGTGCCCGGCTCAAATGCACAGTCAGAGGAAAGGTAGCCGCGCACCCAGTCGCGGTCGGTCACACTGAACAGTTCATTGTACTTGACCCCGGCTGTCATCTGCAGCAGGTTGCGAATGGTCACGTCGGCAAGGCGCTGACCCGAAAACAAGCTGCGATCGTCTGGAAAAAAGCGCATCAGTTTGTCATCTACAGATAAAAGGCCCTCATTGACCGCCATACCCACTGCCATACCGACAACACTCTTTGCTGCAGAAAACTGCATGTGCGGAAAGGCCGCCGTATAGGGCTTAAAGCTGCCCTCAGCAATCAAATGTCCATGGCGCAGCACCGCAATACTGTGCAGATGAAGGCTTGTGCATTCGCGCAGAGCGGTAAAGTATCCGTTAAGCCAGGCGCTCTCTACCCCCTGCACTTCCGGTGTGCTGGTTGGCAGGCCGTACAAAGAACGGTCTGCCAAAGGCTTTTCCGTATATGGAACAAAAGGATAAGGCATGCAGCGCTCTGGATTGCCCTGCAAAATACTCATCATCAGGTTCATGGTCTTCATCTGGGCAACAAAATCTACAATCATAGCTGCTCCTTTCCAGTGAACGCGCTGTCTACCAGTTTGGTGTAGTTGGGGGCAGGTTTCCCTGCCTTTGGCTGCTGAAGGTCAAATTTGCGGCGAAGGCGCAGCCAAAGCTGCGGCAGCAGCTGGGCAAGATACACCGGGTGGTCCGGCAAAAGCGCCACAGCCTGCTCTCGGCTTTCCACCAGCCAGCCGGTGCAGTCCTCTGCCTGCAGGGTCAAGACACCCTGGGGGCTTCCTTCCAGCATCGGCACATGCAGCGCCTTAAAAATCGGCTGACAGAATGCCGGCTGTCCGCTGCGCGCAGGACCAAGAATCAGCACAAGCTTATTCTTTTGCAGCAGTCTGCCTAAGCAGGGCAGTTCCTGGTCTTTTTCTGCCACGCAGATTTCCGCCAGCTGAAAGCCGCTGCCCTCCAGCAGTTCCTGACAATACGCTGTGCGGCGTGCACCGCAGTACAGCACGGCTGCTTCCATTGCATCTGACCTCCATCCTTTTATAGCTTTTATCCAATCGGACTGCCCATCGGCAGCCCGAAAAGACGGCGCCGCAGCAAATCCAGCGCGTTGCTGGCCGCGCGGTGGCGCAGGTAATTGCGCTCTTTGCGGCCGCCCTCGCCGGTCATGGTGCGCAGGTAAGTGTGCTCACCGTCGTCCAGGGCAATCAGGATATATCCAACCGGTTTGCCCTCACTGGTCTTTGGCCCGGCAACACCGGTAATGCCAATGCCGAAATCGGCGTGTGCTTTTTTGCGCACGCCCTGCGCCATAGCGGCCGCTGTTTCGGGGCAGACTGCACCTTTTTCTGCAAGCAGCTGCGCCGGTACGCCCAGCAGCAAAGATTTCACTTCATTCGAGTAGGTCACAAGGCCCATGTGGAACACCTGTGAAGCACCCGAAATATCTGTAATACGCTCGGCCAGCATACCGCCTGTACAGCTTTCCGCTGTTGCCAGCAGCTTTCCCTGCTTCTGCAATTCGCGCACCACCACGACCTCTAGGCTGTCGACATCGGTGCCATACACATAGTCGCCCAGGCGGGCGCGCACTTCATCAGCCAGAGGGCGGCACAGCGCCTGCGCCTCTGCTTCAGTTTTTGCTTTTGCAGTAACCCGTACATACATTTCATCTTCCAGCGCATACGTGGCCGCTGTGGGGTTGGCTCCCTGTACCAAATCGTCTATTTTTTCCGCCGCTGCACCCTCACCAATGCCGAATGCACGGATTTTTGTACTGGCAATCACGCCGTCTGCCCACTGTGAAAGATACGGTATCGCGTAATTCTGCAGCATAGGTACCAGCTCACGCGGGGGGCCGGGCAGCATAATCAGCACTTTGCCGTTATCGGTTGTAAAGCCGCAGCCCGGTGCGGTGCCATGGTCATTTGGAAAAATGGTGCAGCCCTCTGGCAGCATGGCCTGATTCATCTGGCTTTTGCTGCAAGTGCGCCCGTGAAAATACACTGCAAGACGGCGGCAGGTATCTTCGTCGCGCACCAGCTTTTTCCCGGACGCTGCAGCGCAGGTCTGTTTTGTCAGGTCGTCCTCTGTCGGGCCAAGGCCGCCGGTTGCCACGACAATATCGCTATGCGCAAGGGCGTTTTTCAGTGTTTCTGCCAAGCGGCCGGAGTTATCCCCGACTACACAGGTATAGCGCACCCCAAAGCCCATTTTGGCAAGCTCGCTAGCGACATAGGCGGTATCAGAATTGACCACCTGGCCCAAAAGCAGCTCGGTGCCTACGCTGATGATTTCAGCTTCCATGCTTTTCCCTCTTTTCAAAAATATATAGAATGCAAAAAGGCTTACGCCCGCGGCTGAATAATGCGCAGGGAAGCGTTCTGTACGCAGTCCGCTACCAAAGTATCCACATCCAGCAGCTGCTCGGCACGCACCAGCGCCTCAACATGCGGGCGGGTGCAGGGATGTTTCGGCGTAAAGACCGTGCAGCAGTCCTCGTAAGGTTCTATAGAAATATCAAAAGTACCGATTCTGCGTGCAGTGTCAACAATTTCAGCTTTATCAGAGCCAATCAGCGGCCGAAATACCGGCATGGAAACACATGCGTCCGTACAACAGATTGCCTGCAAAGTCTGGCTTGCGACCTGCCCCAGGCTCTCGCCGGTAATCAGCGCAAGGCAGCCCTCTTTTTCTGCGATTTTCTGCGAAACACGCATCATAAAACGGCGCATTAGCAGAGTAAACAAATCTTCCGGGCACTTGTCGCGGATTTCCTCCTGCACATGGGCAAATGGCACCGTAAACATGGAAATGCGCCCGGCATAGCTGCTGACCTGTGTTAAAAGGTCCACCACTTTCTGCTCGGCGCGCTCGCTGGTATATGGTGGACTGGCAAAATGGACAGCGGTCAGCTCTACACCGCGGCGGGCCATCTGCCACGCAGCGACAGGGCTGTCAATGCCGCCGCTGATAAGCAGCGCCGCCTTGCCGCCAGTGCCCACCGGAATGCCGCCGGCTCCGCGCTTGGGATTGCTGTGCACATAGGCACCGAAATCGCGCACTTCTACATAAACGGTGACGTCCGGATGATGCACATCTACTTTTAAGTGTGGAAACTGCTCCAGCAGGTAACCGCCCATCTCAGCGCAGATCTGCGGCGAACGGATTGGAAACTTTTTATCAGCGCGTTTCGCCTCAACCTTAAAAGTTTTTGCCGCTGTCAGGTCACGGCGCAGGTACTCTGCACCGGCTGCCTCAATTTTCTGCAGATCTTTGGGCGCAACACAGGCACGCACATAGGTGGCTATGCCAAAGACGTGGCCCACGCGGTCCATCGCTTCATCAAGGTCAGCTGCCTCGTCCTGCGGCACAACCGACAGAGCCGACTGGCGGGAACGGACCTCGAAATTGCCCACGGGCGCAAGGCGGCGGCGCAGGTTTTTCAGCAGTGTATCCTCAAAGACACGGCGGTTAAGGCCCTTTAGGACCAGCTCGCCGAGCTTTATCAAGATTATTTCTTTCATAATATAGGTATTCCATTCTTCTTAAATTTTAATTGCTTCATACTTTCTGCAGGGTTTTCAGTCCCTGCCGCAGAGCAGCAAGAAATGCGTCACAGTCCTCTTTCGTGTTGTAGCGGCTGAAACTTACCCGCAGGGCCGCATCAATGCGTTCTTTCGCCAGGCCCATGGCTGTAAGGACATGGCTTTCGGCCCCCCGTGAACACGCCGAACCGGAAGAAACATAGACCCCCTGCTCGGAAAGGTAATTGAGCATGGTCTGCGCTTTGACCCGGCCAGCAGAAAGGTTGAGTACATAGGGCAGTGCGTCCTCAGCGCTGTTAATCGTCACTTCCGGCATTTTTGCAAGCTCTGCACGCAGATAGGCGTTGAGTGCCGCAATTTTTTCCCGCTCGGCATGTACTTCCGGCAGTGCCGCACACGCGGCACCAAAGCCGCAGATAGCCGGCATCGGCTCAGTACCGGGGCGCAGGTCTTTTTCCTGTCCGCCGCCAAAGGTATGCGGCAAGATATGCACGCCGCGGCGCACATACAAAGCGCCCACGCCCTTGGGGCCGTGAATCTTGTGTGAACTGACTGTCATCAGGTCAACCCCGCGGCGTCCGGGGCGCAACGGCAGTTTGCCGAAAGCCTGTACGGCGTCAATATGCAGCAGGGCAGGTGCTTTGGCGCGGTCGATAGCTGCACGCGCATCATCAATGGGCAAGATACTGCCCACTTCATTATTTACAGCCATCATACTAACTAAAATGGTGTCGGGCGTAACCGCGCGGTAAAGCTGCTGTGGGTCAATATGGCCGGTACTGTCCGGCTCAAGATACGTGACAGAAAAGCCCCGCTGTTCAAGCTGCTGCATCGGTACCAGTACACTGGGGTGCTCAATTTTTGTGGTGACAATATGCTTTCCACGCCGGCAGCGGGCCTCTGCCGCACCGAAAACGGCAAGGTTGTTGCTCTCTGTTCCGCCGGAAGTAAAGGTGATTTCCTCCGGTTTTACAGAAAGCGCTGCCGCCACCTGTTCCCTTGCTTTTTCGCGGGCGCGCTCGGCGGCAAAGCCCAACGCGTGCAGGGAAGACGGATTCCCGAAAGTCTCTGTCATGGCGGAAAGTGCAGCGTCTGCAGCTTCTTTGCAAACGCGCGTTGTAGAAGAATTATCCAGATAAACTTGCTGCAAAAAGAAAACCTCACTTTTTCACGCCCGCCATCGGCGGGCCTTTGCAGAAATGACGCCCCACAAAAAAATGCGGAAGCGCCAAATAGGACACAGCCGTTATTCTGCCGGCTGTGTATGATACCGGTCATACAAATGCTGCATCAGCATAAAAATATTTTGGGCGGCTTTGCTTTTATCAAATGTTTCGCAGGCGTGCCGCATATCCGTAAGTTTCTGTGGGTCTTCGAGCAGTTTGGCAATCACCTGGGCAGCGTCTTCGTGCTTATCCAGCTTTACTGCCATGTGGTGGTTCTGCAGGAAAGCGGCGTTGTCCTCTTCCTGGCCGGGAATGGCGTCAAAAACAGCAAGTGGCAGGTCGCTTGCCAGTGCCTCGCTGACGGTCAGGCCGCCGGGCTTGGTAATCAGCAGGTCGCTTGCGTGCATATAGTCTGCCACTTTATCCGTAAAGTAAATCAGGCGGGTTGTTTTGCTGCTTTCGGGTACAATTTTTTCAAATTCATTGTACAGGCGCATGTTTCTGCCCGTAATCACAATGACCTGAAAATCCATATCCAGCTGGCACAGGTCCTCATAAATGCCGATAATACCCGTTACCCCGAAAGAACCCGCCATAAACAAAATGGTCGTTTTTTCCGGTGCAAGGTCAAAGCCTTTTCGCAGAGCGGCCTTGTCGCTTTTTTGGAAGAAGACACCGGTTACTGGAATCCCGTAAGGGAACACGATTTCGGGTGGTACACCCATCTCCTCCATCTGCGGCACCATGTCTTCATTGCTGACAACATAGGCATCAACATGGGGGGCAATCCATGCCTGGTGGGGGCCATAGTCAGTCATCAGGCAAATCAGCGGTACCCGGTAGCCCTTGGCTTTCATACGAGAGACCATCTCGGTTGCAAACGGGTGCGTACTTAAAATCACATCCGGCTGCACGTCGTAAATTGCATGTGCCAGCCGGCCGCTGTGCTGGTAATTGATGCGGAACATCATTCCCTGCATTGTGGATTCTTTATTGGTTTTGCGGTACAACCGGCCAAAGGCCTTTGGCGCATGTTTGCATAAAAGGCGGTAACCATCACAACAGGTATGGTTGAGCATAGGGCCGACTTTCTGCAGAGCATCCAGCACCACCACTTGATTTCCAGCCGAAAGCTCTGTAATATATGACTCAATCGCATGTGCAGCGCGCTTGTGGCCGCCGCCTGTTGCTGCTGTTAAAATCAGGATCTTCACTTTTGCTCCTTCTTTCTGGTAATGTAGGGGCTTATTCTGTCAGCTACTTTTCAGTATAGCATATTGCTGCTCATTTTTCTATGGATAATCTGTGCCGATTGTATTTTGCCTGCCGCATTTTCGTTTTGCCTTTGGCTCAGGTCGTCCTTTACAAGGTATAGAAAAACCGATATAATAGAAGGATAAATATGGTCGCGGCCGTTCTTTCCGCCCGCAACAGACAACTATGGAGGAACTTTATGTACAGATACAGCGAAAAGAAACCTGGAAAAGGAAAAAAGCAGGCGGTGATTGCGGTAATCGCAGTGGCTGCTGTGGCTGCTGCGGTAGCTGGCGGCGTCTTGATTGCAAAGAATGTGCCAAAGACCGCTGTTTCTTCCAGCAGCGTCGCGCAGGAACCCGTCTTTGGCGATGTGACCGTCTCCGGTGTTTCGCTGAAAGGCATGACCATGACCAAAGCGCGCAACGCAGTTATTACGCATTTAGAGAAAAAAGACCAAGCGCGCAGCTACACCTTAACCTACAGCAGCAAGACCTACACCCTGAGCGGAAAAGACCTTTCTATTACATATAACGTCAATGAGGTCCTGCAGAAAGCAATGAAGAGCACTGTCTCCAGCAGTTCCGCCTCTTCTGCACAAAGTGCGCAAAAGACCTATACGCTCACCCCGACGATTGACCAAACTTCTTTAAATACAAAACTAAAGGAATTGACTTCTTCCATCAACTGCAGTGCAAAAGAGCCGACCATCAGTTCCTTTGACGGCAGCAGCTTTTCCTTTAAAGAGGGCACCCCTGGCGTAAAGGTGGAAAATGATGCTCTGCTGCAGTCGGTCGTGAAAGCAATGACAGAAAGTGACACTGCCACTCTGAAGATTCAGACAACAGAAGTCGACTGCGAACACACGGTTTCCGACTTGCGCAAAAACATCGTAAAGCTTGGCAGTTTTACGACAGAATCGGTCAATACGGAAAACGGCACCTACAATATGGCAAAGGCCCTGCGCACCGTGAACGGCACGGTTGTTGCAGCACACGGCACTTTCTCTTATCTGGGCACGATTGGCGGCGCTGGAGAAGAGGATGGCTACAAGCTGGCAACTGCCCTGGAAAACGGCAAAGCAGTGCAGTCTTACGGTGGCGGCATCTGCCAGGGCAGCACCACAATTTACGGCGCGGCCATGCGCTCGAACTGCACCATCGTGGAGCGCAGCCCGCACTCCAGCCCCTCTTCCTATGTGCCGATTGGACAGGACGCAACGGTCTCTCACCCGGACCTCGACTTTCAATTTGGCAACCCCACTGATTACCCCATGTATATCAGCAGCGGCGCTGAGGGACGCACCATGTACTGCACTATTTACGGCTATAAAGACAGCAGCTGGGATACTATTGAGGTCTCTTCGCAGCTGACCAGTGGCACCATAGAAACCGGCCGCTATGCTTCTTGCAGCCGGACTTTTTACAAAAACGGCAGTGTTGTGCGCACGGAAAAAATGCCCAGCTCCTATTATCCGCCGAAAACTTCTACAACGACAAGCCCGTCTTCCAGCAAAAAGTCATCTTCTTCCAGCAGTAAGGCAACTTCCAGCCAAAGCACGACATCAAGCAAAAAATCATCCTCTGCCAGCAGTTCCGCCTCCAGCAAAACCTCTGGCTAAAGCAGCTGCCGTTTCTATTCCCAAAAAACAGGAAAACCGCTTGACTTTCAAAAGAAAATCAGTACAATAAGTGTATCTCTGTAAAATTCCATGTGAACAAAGAGAAATACAGAAAGGGAGGCGGCGAATGCGTGTCTGACTTAATGGAAAACCCAAAAATTAGTGTAATTGTGCCCGTATATAATGTCGGCAAATACATTGGGCAGTGCTTAAACACGCTGACCCATCAGACCATTTCTGTACCCTATGAAGTAATTACAATCAATGACGGCTCCACCGACAACTCCCTGCGCGTGCTGCAGCAGTATGCGGCGGCAGACAGCCGCATACATATCATTGACCAGCCAAATACAGGTGTTTCTGCGGCACGTACAGCCGGCCTAAAAGCTGCACGCGGCGAGTACATCTGCTTTGTCGACGGCGACGACTATGTTGCCAGCAATTATCTGGAGCTGCTCTACCGCGCCTGTGTACTGAACCACGCGGATATTTCCTGCTGCTACTATTATTGGCATATTATCTGCAACGACGTGCTCTACGAGTATCCTTTCCGCTGCCGCGGCGTCTATAACACCGAGGATTCGCTGAATATGTTGCTGCGCGATGTGCTGATTCAGTCTTTTTTATGGTGCAAAATGTACCGGCGTGAGCTGTTTATAAAGTCTGACGTGCATTTCCCCAATATGTGTTTTGAGGATTTGGCGGTGCTGCACTTGATTTTTGCCGCTGCCCACCGGGTCGCTATTATTGATGACCCGCTTTACTTTTACAATCTGCATAAAGACAGCACTTTGGGCTCTATCAGCCCCAAAAAAGTGACTGATTATATCCGGGCGATCGCTATGATTCGCGATGCCCTGCAAAAAGGCGGCCAGTACGAAAAATACCGTGAAAGCTACCACCGCCTCGCACGCAAGACCCGCAACAACTGCTATTATTATGTCGCGAAAATGCATTTGCGGCAAAAGGATATGCACAGCTACTTGGCTGACATGCAGTTTGTGCGGCGGGCCATTGCGCTGTGCTGCAAAGAAGATTTTCGCTTCTCAGATGTTTTAAAACGTCTGCCGGCCTTTTCGCGTAAAAAAGGCCTGGCACATTAAATTTCATTTTTATATACAGATTTAAAAATGAAATACCAGGAATCGGTTAAACTACTGCTGCGACAAAACAGGCAGCTGCCGCTGTGCGGTTTTTCCGCAGGCTGTAGCTGCTTTTCTTTTTGTTATAAAGGAGGCTTCCCCTATATGGAGAATGAGCAAAGTACAGACAGCGCACAGAAGATGCCGGCAGATGGCTTTTTCCGCACCGCGGCAGTCACCCCGGTCATTCGGGTAGCTGACTGCAAAACAAACGCGGCCGCCGTGCTTGAGCAGGCAAAAGCCTGTGCAGCACGCAATGTGGGCGCAGCTGTATTTCCAGAGCTGTGCCTAACCGGCTACACCTGCGGCGATTTATTTCATGACCGCACCCTGCAGAAAGCCGCAGAAGATGCACTGGCCTGGCTGCTGCAGGAAACCGCCGAGCTGCCCCTTCTGTTTGCTGTGGGGGTGCCAGTCCCGTGCGGTGCCTCCCTTTACAACTGCGCCGCCGTTTGCTGCGGCGGGCGCCTGCTGGGGTTAACGGCAAAGCGTTATCTGCCGAATTACAGTGAATTTTATGAGCAGCGATGGTTTTCTTCTGCACCAGACGCCCCCCTGCACATGACCTTTGCCGGCCAGGAAACGCTTCTTGGGTACGGTATTCTGTACGCCTGCAAAGAGCTGCCAGAGCTTGTTGCCGGGGTGGAAATATGCGAAGACCTGTGGGTCCCCGCACCGCCGAGCATTGCCATGGCACAGGCAGGTGCCACGCTGCTGCTCAATGCCTCAGCAAGTGACGAGGTAATCGGCAAAGCCGCCTACCGCCGTGACCTGGTGCGTGGGCAGAGTGCCCGCCTGTACTGCACATACGTTTACGCGGACGCCGGTGAGGGAGAATCCACTACTGACCTGGTCTTTGCCGCACACAACCTGATTGCCGAGGGTGGCACTGTACTGGCTGACACCCCCCTGTTCCAGAGCGGCATTACTGCAGCCGACACTGACCTTGAACGCCTTTTGCAGGAACGCCGCCGCACAACCACCTGGCAAAACGGCCCGGCGCCCGGCGCAGTGGTTTCCTTTTCATTTGCCTATGCTTTTGACCGGCAGCAAATACAGCGGCGCTTTCCGCGTATGCCCTTTGTACCGGAAGATTCTGCCGACCTGGCAAAGCGCTGCGAGTGCATTCTTTCCCTGCAGGCAAACGGCCTGAAAACCCGCTTAAAGCACACAGGCATTCATTCTGCCGTCATCGGTATTTCCGGCGGGCTTGACTCTACCTTGGCACTGCTGGTCACCGCACGTGCTTTTGACCTGCTGGGGCTGCCACGCAGCGGCATTACGGCGGTCTCAATGCCGGGTTTTGGCACTACCGGGCGTACCAAAGGCAATGCAGAAGGTCTTTCGCGCGCACTGGGTGCTGCTTTCCGTGAAGTACCAATCGGCGCGGCGGTGCATCAGCACTTTGCTGACATCGGCCACGACGAGGCTGTGCAGGACGTCACCTATGAAAACAGTCAAGCGCGCGAGCGCACGCAGATTTTAATGGATATCGCAAACCAGACAAATGGCCTTGTCATTGGCACCGGCGACCTTTCTGAGCTGGCACTGGGCTGGGCCACCTATAATGGCGACCATATGAGCATGTACGGCGTAAATTCCTCTATCCCCAAAACACTGGTACGGCACCTGGTGCGCTACGCGGCGGGAGCTTTTGGCGGGGAAATCGGCAGTATTTTGCTGGACGTACTAGACACTCCGGTCAGCCCAGAGCTGCTGCCGCCCAAAGACGGCGAGATTGCCCAAAAGACTGAAGAAGTGGTCGGCCCGTACGAACTGCACGACTACTTTCTTTTCTATATGCTGCGCTTTGGGTTTTCACCGGCAAAGATTTACCGAATGGCCTGTGACACCTTTGCGGGCAGCTACCCGCCGGCCGAAATTTTCCGCTGGCTCAAGACTTTTTACAGGCGCTTTTTCCATCAGCAATTTAAGCGCAGCTGCCTGCCGGACGGCCCCAAGGTCGGCACCATTACGCTTTCACCGCGCGGTGACTGGCGTATGCCAAGCGATGCCAGCGCCCGCCTTTGGCTGGACGAGCTGAATTCGCTGGCGACCGCTGTTTCAGAGTAATCTTCCTTTTTGTATAAGCACGGCCCCCTTTGGAAAAGATACTGCCAAAGGGGGCCTTTTGTATGCAGATTTCCCAAAAGCAGTATCAATCCATGTACGAAAAAGCTTCGCCCGGCAGCAACCTTTTTGTCGACTGCCTGTGGGCTTTCGGCGTGGGCGGTGCCATCTGCGCACTGGGACAGTGGCTGTGCGACCTGTACCGAGCAGCAGGGCTGAGTTTGACAGCGGCCTCTGCCTGGGTTTCCATTACACTGATTGGTCTTTCGGCACTGCTGACTGCACTGCGCATTTACGACAAACTCGCAAAACACGCCGGCGCGGGCACGATTGTACCGATTACCGGCTTTGCTAACAGCATTGTTTCGCCCGCCATGGAGTACAAAAGTGAGGGACTGGTGCTGGGCATCGGCGCAAAGATGTTTACGGTAGCCGGTCCGGTACTGGTTTACGGCACCACCGCCAGTGTGCTCTACGGACTGATTCTGTACCTGTTCCGTTAGGAAAGAAAGGAGCGGAAAGTATGATACAGCGAATTGGAAACCACACTCTGCGCCTTGACCCACCCGCCTATGTGCGCGGCAGGGGTTCATTTGCCGGAAAAAAAGAAGCCGAGGGGCCGCTCGCCGCATATTTCGACGGCGTGCATGATGACACCACCCTGGGGCAGGACACGTGGGAAAAAGCCGAAGAAAAGCTGCAGACAGAAGCGCTGAAAACGGCGCTGCACCGGGCGGGCCTTGACCCCGCCCAAGTACAGATTATGTTTGCCGGCGACCTGCTCAATCAGTGTATTTCCTCTACCTACGGTTTAAAAGACCTGGATATTCCTTTTCTGGGACAGTACGGCGCGTGCTCAAACATGGCACAAAGCATGGGACTTGCCTCTGTATTTGTCGGCTGCGGCGCGGCAGAAAACGCCGCAGCCGTGACAAGCAGCCACTTCTGTACTGCAGAGCGGCAGTACCGCTTTCCGCTGGAGTACGGCGGCCAGCGCACACCGACCGCCCAATGGACAGTGACAGGCGCAGGCGCTGTCATTATGGGCAGCCAGCCGGCGGCGGTTTCTATCAAGGAAGTCACCTTTGGCCGCATGACCGACCTGGGGGTAAACGATGCAAACAACATGGGGGCTGCTATGGCACCGGCAGCCGCACGAACCCTGACCGACTACCTGACCGACACTGAGCGTACCCCCGCTGCATTTGACCTGATTTTGACGGGTGACTTGGGCTATGTCGGCAGTCAGCTGCTGCGGCAGCTGCTGCGCAAAGCCGGATGGGATGCGGAGACGACTCACAATGACTGTGGTCTGATGATTTACGACCGCAAAAAGCAGGATGTCCATGCTGGCGGCTCCGGCTGCGGGTGCAGCGCCTCGGTTGTGTGCGGGTATATCCTGCAGCAGATGGAGCAGGGTATTCTGCACGATGTGCTGTTTTTGGCCACGGGCGCGCTGATGTCCCCCACTGCGCTGCAGCAGGGAGAGGATATTATCGGCATTGCGCACCTGGTGCATCTGCACAGCGATGTGCCGCCAAAAGAATAGTCATGCCATACAAAAAAGCTTCGGAACCAGCAAAAGGCTCCGAAGTTTTTTATGGTGCGATTATACAATTTTGTACAGAAGGACTGCATCAGCCGCCAAGCTCCAAAATTTCCGCGCAGATTAGGCGGCCTGCGGCTACCGCAAGCTGATCCATGCGGCGAATGCGCACCATATCTCTGCCAAAAATTGTTTTTGCCGCCGGCGCGCTGCTGTTTTCGCCCATGAAAATTGCAGCCGTGCGAATTCCTTTTCCGCGCAGGGCACTGACCTCTGCAGCTGCATCCGCGACCCCCAGCTCCCCGCCATAGTCGCGGCTGAGCGGGAACTTTTCCCCGGGCGGCACCCTGTGGCTGTCGTTTGGGTTTGCGTCCGTCAAAAGCAAAAGCAGGTGCTTTTGCTCAGGCCCACTTTTCATCAATTCCCCCGCCGCACGCAAAGCAAGACCGTCGCGGTTCCAGCCGGCTGCAAAGTAGCGAAAAATGTTCCGATCTGCGCTTTTGTCCTGGTATGGTTTTAGTACCCGAAGGACCGTATAGCCACGCAGGCTGCAAAAGCTACTTACCTGCACGGAAATGCCGCAGAGACGAAGACTTTCGGCCAAAATATACCCCTGCGCCGCAATCAATTCTTGACAGTGCAGCCGTGAAGCGGAAGCATCAAGCATCAGGTCTACCGAAAAGCCGGGGTATTCTTCCGCTTCACGGCGCAAAAACACCCGCTCGTCCCGCAGCAGCGGTTCACGCCAGACGCGGCTGCTGTTTAGGCGCCCGCAGCGCGCCGCCACTTCTTCCGGCTGCTGCTGCAGCAGCATGTAGTTGCGAATTTGACCGGCCAGGCGAACGATTGCCCCGCGGTTGACATCGACAGCTTTCTCATAGGCTTTTCTGTTGCGCTGTTCCTGTAAGGCCGCCTGCTCTGCCAAACGCTCTGACTCCCCGCTGCGGCAGACACCCTTTGCAGGGACACCGTCCGTAAACCACAGGTGACAGCCGAGGTGATTGCCTGTGCAGAGCTGCTGCTCGACCGCTGCCAGCTCCTTTGGCGGGTAAAGCGAACGCCCAAAGCAGTCTTCAATATACTTTTTATCTGTCTGTGCATTTTCCTGCAGATTGAGCTTTGCGCGCAGGGCACTGGCCGTATGCGCCGCGCCGCCCTCTTCTGCTGCTGCAGAACGGTTAACAGTCAGTTTATCGGTACGCACCATTTCTGTAGGCAGAAGCTTTGTCAGCAGGGACACCCATTTTTCGCTGAAATGCAGCTTAAAGGGCGCACGCACGCGGGGCGTGCCGCTGAAGCCAAGATTTTCACGGAAAATTTTTAGGATTTCTGCCGACAAAGCCGGCCCGCTCAGTGCACCGCTGCAGGCAAGGGCCGCGTCCAGTTTTTTGTTTCGCACAGACAGCACCGGCAGGTGTTGTCCCAGCACACGCCGCCATCGCGCTGCCTGCAGCGCATAGACCAACTGATTTTTTGCCATCCACTGTTGACGAGAAAGCTGATATTCCTGCGCAAAAAAGTCCTTTGCATGTGCAGCGCGCAGTTCTTTCAGGACCGGGCGAAAAGGCAGCTCGCGCTCGTAGGCGGCATTTTCCAGGGCAAGCCACGCCAAATCATCAAACTGTGCCTGCCGCACATCGCCTGCCCATGCGGCAAACAGCGCTTTGGGCATTATTTCCCCATACCATTTGTGTACCAGCCCTACAATACAATTCATATAAAAATTTGGTTTTCCGCCAGAATCCAAGGCCAGAAACTGCGGCTCAAAATGATAATCGCCTGCAGCGGTCCAAATCTGATTGAGCGCACGCCGCTGCTGTGTGCTGTAAGTTTGTATATTCATATCTGTTAATCCGAAAACAGGCGGCTGCGCGTCAAATGGGCAGGCACACGGGCTGCAATCACATCACGGACCAGCCCCCGCTCGTAACCGTCAAAGACTTTGTTGGTAATGCCCATGTCAAGTGCTTGGTTGGCCTCAAGCCCCTGCTGCATCAGGCGCACCGCAGAAAGCAGGCCGCGCAGGTCCAGTGCTTTTGAGGAAATCTCGGCACTCGCGCACTTTTTCTGCAGATCTAAAAACAACGCAGAAAACTGCTCAGCTGCTTTTTGCCGAAGTGCCGGAAATTCTCGGTGCAGCAGCTTTTGCAGGTGCTCGCCGGAAATTGGCGGCATCTGCAGCACTACAAAACGTGACGCCAGCGCCTCGTTTAGCTCGCGCGTACCGGCATAGCCGTAGTTCATGGTTGCAATAAAGCGTGTCGCGGCGTCCATTTCAATTTGGTCGTAGCCTGGCACATCGATTGCACGGCGAAAATCCAGCGCAGAGTGCAACACTGCCAGTGCCTCGTTCTTTGCCATATTGATTTCATCCAACACCCCAAAACCACCGCTGCGGGCGCACTGGTAAATGGGCCCCGGGCGAAAGCGGACTTCACCACCCTCAAAGGTATCCATTCCAATCAGGGCAGAAGCATCCATATTGATATGAAAAGAAACGTTCCACGCGGGTCTGGAAAACACCATAGCAAGATTTTCTGCCAAGACATTTTTACCAGTCGCCTTGCTGCCAACAAGCAGCAGGTTTTCCCCGCAGAGCAATGCTGACGCGGCGGCTTCCCAGATTTCTTTACCGTAATAGGGATACCGCGGGTGCGGAACACGGCTCTGCAGCTGCGGCGGCACCGGGTGTGCCGCACAAAATGCCTTGATTCCCCCGATAATGCCGCTGTCGATGTGTTCTTCTTCCAGAAATTCGTACAATGTGCTCTCCCCTTTTGCTTTTGCCGGTCCTGTTGTTTGCACAGCGCCTGCCAAACAGCTTTTAGCGATAATCCTCCACCAAAAACATGGGTTTTATTGCGACAACTTCGTCGTATTCCTGCTGGCTTACCTGCACGCTGGAGTTGAGCGCTTTCAGTCCCTTTTTCAGGTCTTCATACGCCTGTGCAATGTTCTCTGCGCGGCCCTCTTCGATACTGCGGATCATTCTGGTGAGAGCGGCCGGGTGCGCATAGCGGGCAGGCAGCGGAAAGTCTTGAAAATCGTGCAGGTAGGCCTCCATATCACTGCGCGCCTTTTGCAGGTCGGCATCTACTTCACGCTGATTGCGGTGTGCGGTCGGCTTGATACAGATACCCGCAAACATAAATACAAATGCAAGCCCGATCAGCGTAAAGTAAATGCCCAAAGAGCCCTTTTTTGTAATCATTTCGTATACTCCATAGGCGGCCGCAACAATACCGGCAAACGTGACGGCGATCGCCACCCATTTGTAAGAGGGTCTCGCATTGCTGTTTACGCGCTTTGCCTTGCTCGCAGTAGAAAGCTTTTTGGAAAGTTCGGGGCGCTTTTCCAGGTATTTGCGTGCCCGCTTAATCTGCTCGATCGACTGCACTGCCTCGGGGGACAAGTCTGTTTTCAACCGCGCTTTTTCCTCTGCTTTGGCCCTTTTCAGATTTTTCTCTGCCTGAGCAGACATTGTCTTTATCTCTGGGTGATCGCGCTGCACCGCGGCAAGCATCAAGTCCACATTCTTTTCAAACTTAAAAGTGCACTCTATCTTGTTTCCGTTGTCATATTCCACTACAATATAGGGAATGGTGCCAAAAGCACCCTGACCGGAAAAGCCGCCTTTGCTCATAGCAATCTTTTTATAGACACGCTTTACTGCAGAAATCGGGACGTAAAAGCGGCGGCTGAGAAACATGCTGCTCAAGTACAGCGCCTTTTGCCCAACACCACAAGGACCATACTTTTTACAGCTCTTTTTATCTGCCCGCAAAGCAGCATCGTCCAGCCTCATTCTGCTCAGCGCGGAAGGTTTAAAAAACATTTGACATTCCTCCTTAAAATACCCCGGAACCAGCAACAGGGACCGCTGCACCGCAGTGGTCCCTGTTGTACAGACACAGAAAGTTTCTGCTTCTGCAGCTATTTCTTCAGCGTTTCGTAATCCGGATGTACGTCACGCTTTTTAATCGTGAACAGGAAAATACCGAGGAACAGAGCCGCAACGATAATGCCCACTGGGTAAGCCACCGCTGTGCCCAAATTGAGGCATTCCTTTGCATACACAAAATATGTAGAAGAAACCGCGCTCATAAAGGTTGCAGGTACTGCAGCGATCCAGTAATTCTTCTTTTCGTAGAAGAGGTACATGGCAGCTGCCCACAAAACGATCATAGCCAGGGTCTGGTTGGTCCAGCTGAAATAACGCCATACAACAGTGTAATCCAACTGGCTGATCAGGGCGCCGGCCACCAGCAGCGGAACACAAAGGGCAAGGCGTTTTACATAGCTCTTCTGGTCAATATGGAACCAGTCTGCAATGGTCAGACGAGCGGAGCGGAACGCTGTATCGCCGGAAGTGATGGGGCAGGCAATAACGCCCAGCATAGCAAGGATAACACCGACAGTGCCCATTGTCTTAATGCACACGTCGTAAATTGCAGCGGACTGTCCATTTGCCAAAGCAGCCTCAAGGCCTGTATTGAGTCCACCGGTAACTTTGTAAATTGCACAGCCGGCAGCGGCCCAAATCAGGGCGATAATGCCCTCACTGACCATTGCGCCATAAAATACGAAGCGGCCCTGTTTTTCACTCTTCATGCAGCGCGCCATCAGCGGGGACTGCGTGGAGTGGAAGCCAGAAATTGCACCGCAGGCCACGGTAATGAACATAACGCTCCAGATTGGGGTCTGCTTCGGGTGCATGTTGTAGAAATGGCTCCAGATTTCGGGGATGTTATACTCGGAATGGGTGAAAATACCGAGGCACACGCCAACTGCCATGACGATCAGGCAGATACCAAAAAGCGGATAGATTTTGCCGATAATCTTATCAATGGAAAGGAATGTTGCAATAAAGTAATAGAACAGGATAATTGCAAGCCAAAAAGTTTTGTTTGCCCAAATGCCGCCGATATTGCCGCTCTTAAACAGCGTGACAATCAGGCCTGCCGGGCCAACTGCAAACACGGTGCCAACCATGACCAGCAGCACAACAGAGAAAACACGCATGACGTTTTTCATAGCACCGCCAAGGTAAATGCCGGTTACCTCGGAAATAGAGGCGCCATCGTTGCGCTCGCTGAGCATGCCAGAAAAATAGTCGTGTACGCCGCCGGCGAACACTGTGCCAAATGTAATCCACAGGAAAACCACCGGGCCCCAAAGGGCGCCCTGCAGTGCACCAAAGATAGGCCCAAGTCCTGCGATATTCAGCAGCTGAACCAAGAACAGTTTCCACTGCGGCATAACCACATAATCAATGCCATCGTTGATTTTTACCGCAGGTGTCTCACGGTCATCCGGACCAAACGTCTTTTCCACTACTTTGCCATAAGTGAAATAGCCGCCGATCAGAATAGCCAAGCATATTAGGAAGCTAATCATTTCCAATCGACCTTTCTCTTATCTCTTACATCTCTCATGTATATTTGATAGATTTCCCACGCGCGCCATGGTTCCTCTACCACTTCCTATATTATTATTTTAGCAGAATAAATTTATCTATTCTAGCTAAATAACTGCCAGATTCGCCCCGCATATTTTAGTGTATTTTGCATAAAACTTGTTGGAAACCCTGCCAGCCTCTCGATTTATTCCTGTATTTTGGAAACAGGCCGCTGTTTTTTTCGCAGCCGCAGACACAGCTGCTTCTGTATGTTTTGAAAACGATACCGCATGTTGTACTTCTCGGCGCAAAACATACAAAAAAAGGCCGGTACACTTAGGGCAGCAGAGCTTCCCGCAGCGCACCGGTCTTTCCTCTTGTTCTAAACTGTTTTGCAGAATTGTTTACTCACCGGCAATGAAAGCTTCCAGTGAAGAGGTATCAATGCCGCGTTGTGTACGCAGATTGACATACATCTGGCCTGCAATCAGCTTTGCCCCGCCGGTCATGTTGCTTTCTATATTCAGGGGCATTACCGGGTCGTGCACACTCATGCGCAGCAGCGCCCAGCCATCGCCGGCCGTCTTGTCAAAAGAAAGGCGAACGCCTTCACAGGAATCCGGGTCCATTTTCCAGTGCGGCTGATGGCCCGCGCAGCGGCACAGCCCCTGCAGCACCTTTTCGCCTGCTGTGCGGAAATCTTCCGCCAAAATCGGCAGGCGCAGTTCCACTGCCTCTTCCGCCTCTGGCAGTGGGGCAATCAGGTCTTCCAAATCTCTGCCCTGTTTGCGCAGCGCCGCTGTTTTGATAATGATTTTTGTAACCAGATAGGCGCCGTCGTCCAGAAAATAGTTTTCCCGCATGGCCGCGTGTCCACTGGTCTCAATGGCAAGCGGGCAGTCTACGCCCTCTTTGTTCAGTCGCAGCGCTTCGTCAATGACATTCTTGTAGCCGCGCTTAAAGCGGCGCTGTTTGCCGCCCAAAGTTTTTTCGATATATGTCTTTAAGCCGTCACTGGTGACAGAATCGGTGACAACTGTGCCGCCGGGGGCGTTTTCCAGTGCGATTGCGCTGGCTACGGCAATCAGACGGTTTTTGTTCAGCTCGTTGCCACGGCGGTCCACTGCGCCGCCGCGGTCTACATCGGTATCGAAAATGACGCCAAGGTCAGCATGATTTTCCAGCACGGCACTGCGAACAGAAGCCATTGCCTTTTCATTTTCGGGATTTGGAATGTGATTTGGAAACAGGCCGTCGGGAATGAGGAACTGGCTGCCGGTAATATCGGCACCCAAAGGCTCCAGAACGTCCTCGGCATAAAAGCCACCCGCGCCGTTGCCAGCATCTACAACAATATGAAACCCGGCAAGCGGATGGTCGTAATCTTCTGCATTGACGCCCTTTTTAATAGTATCACGCAGGCGGGCACTGTACTGTGTCATATAGTCGCAGTCTTCTGTGCTGCCCTGCTTCGCGGGCGGAGTGTCGCCGTTTTGTGCATGCAGCAGGATCTGCTCGATATCGCTGCCCTCAAGTCCTCCGGAACGAACGAAAAATTTAAGGCCGTTGCGGTAAAACGGATGGTGGCTTGCCGTAATCTGCACGGCACCCGTGCAGTGCAGGTCAACAGTGGTCATAAACATGCTTGGCGTAGAGGCCAGCCCGCAGCACAGCACCCGGCAGCCAGCGCCGCTCAGGGTCTTTACCACATTCTGCTGAATGCGCTGGGCAGAAATGCGGGAATCGTGCCCCACAGAGATGACCATGTTTTCCGGCAGCGTACCGGTCTTTTCTGCCAGCCAAAGTACAAAGCCGGCAGTCATGCGGCAGATAACCTCATCTGTCAGATCAATGGGCTGATGATCCGGTGCACCGGGGCTTGCCACCCCGCGGATGTCAGTTCCGCTCTTAAAATGATTCCAATGTTTATCAAGCATATAGTGCTTCCTCCCTGTCATAATCCGCAAAAATGCGGGGAAAATTTCTGGTTTCAGGTATTTTCCTTATTATATCGCAAGAAATCAAATTTGTAAAATGTATGTATTGTATTTTTATATAAAAATTGCACGAAAACGGCGAAAACTTTTAAGCAACATCTGGAAATTTATAAGAGAATTTTTATCTTTTGGTAATTGACAAACCTAAAAGCATAGCTATAATAAAAGAAGGCCATATTATTATACTTGTAACTTGCCGGGCCTGCTCGACTACGAGTCCACTGAAGACAAAGGAGGATATGAATATGGCAGGGTCTTTACTGGAACTACATGATATCGATGTTCCAAAGTTCTTAGAGCTTTTGGAAAAATGCAAAGGTAATGTTTACCTCGTTTCTGATGAAGGGGATAAGCTGAACCTAAAAAGCAAACTGTGCCAGCTGGTCGGCCTTACACAGCTGATTGAGGGCGGCAAAATTGCTTCCTGCTACATTTCCTGTGATAATCCGGAAGACGAATCCATGCTCTTCCGCTTTAATCTTTACGGCAGTGCAGCAGCAAAGGACGAAAAATAAGCATGCACCAAGCGACCGCCCCTTGGGGCGGTCTTTTTTTGCAAAGGAGCATTTTATGAAAAAGGCAATTCGGTTTTTAGCCGCTGCACTGGCCCCGCTGTTTCTGCTGTGTGGCTGTGAAGAGGCGATTTCCAGTTCTTCGGCAGCATCCGCTGACTCCGCGGCGGCTTCTTCTGCGGCGGCGGAAAGTTCTGCAGAATCGTTGCCTGTATCAAAAAGTACAGGTACAGGAAAAACCGCCGTGTGGTTTTTTGACGTAGGCCAAGGCGACAGTGAACTTGTACAGCTGCCAAATGGCAAGAATCTCTTAATCGACGCCGGCACCGCCGAGTGCGGCACCGGGCTTGTCAAGCTCATCAAAGGCTTGGGTGTGCAAGAACTGGACTATGTGGTCGCCACCCATCCCCATGCCGACCATATCGGCAGTATGCGGAAAATCATTGAAACGTTTGCCATCGGCAGCTATTACATGCCGCGTGTTGCAGACGATGAAGTCCCCACCACCTCTACCTATACCAATCTGCTGAAAGCCATGCAGAAAAAGGGCATCAAAGCAATACAGGCAAAAGCCGGCGTCACCCTTTTCAGTGAAAACGGCTGTAAGGCACAGCTGCTAGCGCCTGTTTCAACTTCTTATAAAAACCTGAATAATTATTCAGCTGTCACTCTGCTGACGATTGGTAAAAAGAAATTTTTATTTACCGGCGATGCAGAGAAAGAGAGTGAACAGCAGATGCTGAAAAGCGGCGCTTCGCTGCAGGCAGATGTACTGAAATGCGGCCATCATGGCAGCAAAACCAGCACCACGGCATCTTTTCTGAAGGCCGTTTCACCTACGGACGCGGTTATTTCCTGCGGGCGCAACAACGACTACGGTTTCCCGCCGCAGCAGACGCTCTCGAAACTAAATAAGGACCATGTGAAAATTTACCGTACCGATGAGCAGCACACCATCTGCGCACGCACGGACGGCAACACTATCACTTTTCAGACCGGCCTTGCCTCTGCCACCGCAGCATAGTAAATCACCGAAAAATTCGAAATCCCCTTTGTGCAGTTCCTTTCCATGCACAGAGGGGATTTTTTGATACACACACGGCAAAAAGCCGTACGGCCTTTTTAGAAACGAGCCAGTTTTAAACCAAGAGCAGGCCGTTTGGCCGAAAAAGGGCGCGCAAAGGCTGCGCTCCCCATACTATAAAAGCCTGCCAGTCGGCAATCCTTCCCAGGGGGCTTTTGTGCACAGCAAAAAGCGGCCGCAGAAAGACAAATCTTTCTGCGGCCGCTTAGCTGTTTTTTATTGATTAGTGCCGATTTTCATTTAAGAAGCCGTCCCAGTCAAAGTCGCTGTTGCTGCTCTTTTTTGGGGGGAGCTGCTGCCGAATGGAAGCAGCGGTTTGACTGCCCGCTGCTGTGGTGCTCGGCTTCTTGGGGGCAGCGCTGCCCGTCGATGATGATCCAGAAGAAGAAGCCGGGGCACGATACGTCGATTTGGGCTGACTGGAAACGGAAGGCGACGGCATACGGCCGGTCGCCGTCGGGCGGCCGCGCAGATTGCGCGGGACCGCGTTGGAAGTCAGCGGCGGCTGGTGCTTGCGGGAAGCCACTCTCGCCACCTGTGCCTGACGTGCACGCTGTTTTGCCTCTGTATTGGAAAGGTCCGGCAGGACCATTGTGTCTTTGTCGTGCACTTCCGGTTCTTTTTTCAGTGCAGGTGTCAGCACAATCGGCGGACGCGTACGTTCAACAAATTCTTCGTACTCTTCCCGGTGCTGAATCCCGTCGCTGCTGGAATTGATATCTGTAAAGTCGTGAATCGTGTCCTGTGTTGCTCTGGGCCGGCTGGGCGGAACCACAATGGTATCTGCAGGGGCTGTATTTCTGCGCGGCGTATAGCCAGAAGCACGCGAAACAGGGGAATCTATCTCTGCAGTATTAAAATCATCGCCATACTCATTATCTGCGCCGCCGCTGTTTTTCGGGCCGCGGCCCTTGGGGGCGGCGGGTTTAGTTCTGCGGTGCTTTTTGGAGAAGAACTGCAGATAGATAAATGCAAAAACGCCGCAGGCCGCCGCAACAAGCAGACCCACACCGATCATAAACATCGTTGACACGCTATTGCTTTTGCCGCTGGTTAAAGTGCCGGCACCGCCGACCGAACCACTGGAGGCAGAAGAAGAGGTGCTGCTGTACAGGTTATCCCAATCCTGCGAGCTGGCGTTCTGCAAAGCAGAGTCCAGCTGCGCAGCGCGCTGGTTAATGGTGCTTTCATAAGTATTCGGTTTGGAAGCGCGAGAAGTTGACTTGCGACTGCTGGAAGTATTCGGGGCCACGTAACGAGAAGTGGAAGATGCTTTTGATTCCGTTTGATTGGTATTGTTATTACTACTATCACCAGTACCGTGAGTACCAGTACCATCACCAGTATTGTGAGTACCAGTGCCAGCACCAGTACCGTCAGTACCAGTACCACCACCAGTACCGTCAGTATCAGTGCCACCACCAGTACCGTCAGTGCCACCAGTACCACCGGTGGGAGCAGGTGGTTGGGATGATGAGGCAATAGTGCTTTGAGTATTCTCACTCACGCTGCTACCACCTCCGTCGCTGCTGTCAGCGGTTGCGAAAGCGGTCAACCCAAAAGTGGAAACCATAAAGACTAAAGTGAATAACAAGAGCAGCACGCGGCCTGTCTTTTTCTTCACGTTTATGTACCTCCTGTAAAAAAGCGGAGTGAAAAGGCGCTCCGCTGTACGTATTCTGTTTAATTATAATTTCATTGCATTCTGTGCTTCTTATTCTAGCACAAACAAGCGGACGAATACAAGTAGTATCGTGTGACAGGATTCGGGTACCGAGACCGTTTTTTTTAACATATTTTTTAACAAAAAAGTGGAAAACGGACTTCAAAAGTTCATTCTTTGTTTTCTGCAAGAATATCGCGTGCAAGCAGCTCTAAATCATGGAAAGTTTCCAGTTCGCCCGCGCGCCGGCGAAACTGCGCCGCACCGCGCAGCCCGTGCAGGTAACAGGCGACATGTTTGCGCGCCTCATGCATCGCGCGGTGCTCCCCTTTGTACTCCACCATTTTGGAAATGTGCTGCAGCATAACGGTTATGCGCTGATAAATGCCCGGCGCCGGAATAATTTCCACCTGATTTTGCAGGGCAGCGTTAATCTGCTGGAAAATCCACGGATTACCCATGGCGCTGCGGCCTACCATCACCGCGTCGCAGCCGGTTTGCTCAAGCATGTGTGCTGCGGCAACCGGCCCGGTCACGTCACCATTGCCAATAACCGGAATATCCACCGCCTGCTTTACCGCGCGAATCACGCGCCAATCGACCCCCGGGCGGTACATCTGGGTTTTGGTGCGCGCATGTACAGCCACGGCATCGGCACCGGCGGCCGCGCAGGCTTTGGCCACCTCGACCGCGTTAATACTGCCGCTGTCCCAGCCTGTGCGCATCTTTACAGTGACCGGAATACTGACCGCGTCCTTTACAGCAGCGACAATTTCGCCGCACAGAGCAGGCGTTTTCATCAGCACCGCGCCGCTGCCCGAGGCATTAATTTTGGGCACCGGGCAGCCCATGTTAATGTCGATGATATCAGGTGAAAAAGCCAGCGCAGCCCTAGCGGCAAGCGCCATGCTGCGTGGTTCGCTGCCAAAAATCTGCAGGCCGCAGGGGTGCTCCTGCGGGCCGATGACCATCAGCGATGCTGTTTTTTTGTCGTGATACTCCAGCGCTTTCGCGCTGACCATCTCTGTGACGCAATACCCCGCGCCAAAGCGCACGCACATCTCCCGAAAGGCACGGTCTGTAATGCCCGCCATAGGGGCCAGCAGCGCCCGCCCGGTCAATTCTACATTTCCGATTTTCAGCATAATTTTCTCCTCAATTCCGGCAGTCTTGTTTCTATTATACACAATTTTGCCTGTAAACAAAAGCGCTTCTCTTTTCCGCACCTAAAAAACGTGGTATACTGCTAACAGATATACAGAAATAAGCAGATCTGCAAAAGGGGTACAAAAAGATATGGAAAACGCCGATTCGGCCCGCTTTTTACAGGCGGTACAACCTTTGCTGGAGGAAGAAACGCCGCTTGCCGGCGGCATTTGGCACGGCGTTTTGCTGCCAAATGCTACACTGGAGCAGCTGGAAGTACGCCAATGCACCTTTGATGCCTGTACTTTTTCAGGTGGCAGCTTTGCCGGGGCCGATTTTCGGGAAGTACAGTTTCAGAACTGCGATTTTTCCAACACGCAGTTTACCGATGCGTTTTTCGCGCGCTGTCACTTTACAAACTGCCGCTGTATCGGTGCAAATTTTAACGGCGCGGTTTTTCGCGAACTTCATGTACGCGGAACCAATTTTCAGTACGCTGACTTTGACCGTACCCGCCTGACAGACGTTTCTATGGCAGAAACCGACCTGACGGAAGCGACTTTTTCTGAGGCTGCAATCAAGCGGCTGACCATTCGCCGCTGCCGTTTTGTAAAAAACTCCTTTTTCAAGACACCGCTTGCCGGCGTGGACTTTTCGGACTGCACCTTTTCAGCACCCGTTGTTTCATGGCCGCCGGCCGAGCTGAAAGGCGCCACGGTCAGCCTGACACAGGCCGCCGGGCTCGCGGGTCTGCTGGGACTGCACATAAAACTGTGACGTGGATTTCTACCTTTTATATATCAGCCAGGCAATATCGGGAAAGCGGCAGCTTCCCGCTGGAAAAACAAATAAAACTGCCGCCTATAAATCATTGACCGCGGAGGTACTTTATGAAACTACTCGTCCTGGACGGGAACAGCATTTTAAACCGCGCTTTTTACGGCATTAAGCTTTTGACAACCAAAGAGGGTTTATATACAAACGGCATATACGGCTTTATGACCATGCTGCAAAGGCTGGAAAAAGAGACACAGCCAGACGCCGTAGCTATTGCTTTTGACCTGAAAGCGCCCACGTTTCGCCACAAGCGCTATGCCGGCTACAAAGCCAACCGCCACGGTATGCCAGAAGAACTGGCACAGCAGCTGCCAAATCTGAAAAATCTGCTGACGCTGCTGGGGTACCGCCAAGTGACCTGCGGGGGCTATGAAGCCGACGATATTCTGGGCACGCTGGGGACCGCCTGCACCGCACGCCGCGACACCTGCATCATCGCCACCGGCGACCGCGATAGCCTGCAGCTGGTGGGGCCGTATGTTTCGGTGCGCCTTGCCAGCACCAAGTACGGCCAGCCGCAGGTGACTCTTTACGACGAGCAACGCGTAATGGACGATTACGGCGTTACCCCGCCGGAAATGATTGAAATCAAGGCACTGCAGGGCGACTCTTCCGACTGTATCCCGGGGGTAAAAGGCATTGGGCCAAAGGGCGCGGGACAGCTGATTCAGCAGTACCACTCCATTGATTATATCTATGAACATTTAGCAGAGCTGGATATCCGCGAAAATATGCGCCAAAAGCTGCAGAGCGGCAAAGAAAGCGCCTATCTTTCGCGTGAACTGGGCACGATCTGTACCACCGCACCCATTGACACAGACCCGCAGCATTATGTGAAAGGGCCTGTACAGAAAGCGGAAGCTGCCTCTCTGCTGCGCCGGCTTGAATTCTTTAAATTTCTGGAATCCATGGACCTTGACAGCACAGAGGCAGCGGCTTCTGACGAAGAAGAGGCCGCCGCCACAGTGCTGGTGCTGCACCCGGACTTAAAAGCACTGTGCAGCGCTCTGCAGCAGGACAAAAAAATGTATCTGCTGGGCGAATTTGATGGGCGTGAACTGACCGCCCTGTGTGTTGCGCGCAAAAACAAAGCCTACCTGCTGGAAACGCCGGAGGAATGGAACCAGATTTTTGCGCTCTCGCTGCCCTGCTGCACGTTTGACAGCAAGCTGCTCTACCTTGCCGCGGAAAAAGCGGGTGCTGTCCTCCATGTGGAAACTGACGCCCTGCTGGCCGCCTACCTGCTCAATGCCACCGCAAACGGCTACAGCTTTGACCATGTCTGTCAGGAATACGGCGCGCTTTTACCCGGCTCGGTAGAGCCGGAAAACATGCAGCCACAAGACCTAATGCGCATAGATACCCTGAGCGGCAGCGCCAAAGTCTGTGCGCTGCCCGCCCTGTGCAGCACACTGGAACAGAAAATTGCAGAGACAGATGAAACCTCCCTGCTGAAAAATATTGAGCAGCCCCTGGCGCGCGTACTGGCACACATGGAGCAGGTTGGCTTTGCAGTGGACCGCGAAAGCATTGCGGCCTACGGAAAAGTGCTGGAAGAAAAAGTGCAGACTTATCAGCGGCAGATTTGGGACGAAACCGGCTATGAATTTAACCTGAACAGCCCCAAACAGCTTGGTGAGGCCCTTTTTGACAAACTGGGCCTTCCGCACGGCAAAAAGACAAAGAGTGGCTGGTCCACCAGCGCCGCTGTGCTGGAAAACCTGCGGTACGATCACCCGGTCGTTGAGCTGGTTTTGCAGTACCGCACTGTCAGCAAGCTGAAAAGCACCTACTGTGACGGCCTGTTGAAAGTCATCGCGCCGGACGGCCGCATTCATTCAAGCTTTAACCAGACTGAAACCCGCACCGGCCGCATCAGCTCGACTGAGCCAAACCTGCAGAATATCCCGGTGCGAACCGACATCGGCCGCGAACTGCGCCGCTTCTTTGTTGCAAAGCCCGGCTGCGTGCTGATTGACGCCGACTATTCGCAGATTGAGCTGCGCGTACTGGCCCATGCTGCCAATGACAAAAACATGATTGACGCTTTCCGAAACGGCGAAGATATTCACCGCGCGACTGCAGCGCAGGTGTTCCACATGCCGGAAGAAATGGTGACACCCTTAATGCGCAGCCGTGCCAAGGCGGTTAATTTCGGTATTGTGTACGGAATCGGCGCCTTTTCCCTTTCCAAGCAGCTGCATATCTCCCGCAAAGAGGCTGACACCTACATTAAAGAATACCTGCAGCACTACAATGGCATCAATGACTATATGCAGCGCATGGTGAAGGAAGCCAAAGAAAAAGGCTATGCCGAAACCATCTTTGGCCGGCGGCGCTACCTGCCGGAACTTTCCAGCAGCAACTTTAACCTGCGCTCTTTCGGTGAGCGGGTCGCGCGCAATATGCCTATACAGGGCGCTGCCGCGGATATCATCAAAATTGCCATGGTGCACGTGGAAGACCGCCTGCGCAAAGAGGGCCTTGCCGCCCGCTTGATTTTGCAAGTACACGATGAGCTGATTGTCGAGGCGCCTCAAGCCGAGGCCGAAACCGCCAGGGTGCTTTTGCAGCAGGAAATGGAAAACGCAGCGCAGCTCTCTGTGCCGCTGACTGCTGACGCAAAAATCGGCAAAACATGGTACGAAGCAAAGGCATAAGGAAAAATCGGCCATAAAAGATTTTGCTTTTGCTCAAAACACCAAAGATGGATTTCAACGATAACTTTTAAGAAAGGAATTCTTTATGTTTTTTAGCTGTCCTGTTTGTAAAAAAGAATTTTATTATACAAATAGTAATCATACAGTGACCTGCGAAAACGGCCACAGCTTTGATTTTGCCAAAGAGGGATACTTGTACCTGCTGCCGCCCAACAAAAAACACAGCAAATCCCCCGGAGACGACAAAGAGATGGTCGAAGCACGGCGGCGCTTTCTTTCCGGCGGAAATTACGAACTTTTTGCCGAGGAGCTCTGCCAGCTTGCCCGCCGCTACACACCTGCCGGCGCGCCAGTTGTACTGGATGCCGGCTGCGGCGAGGGCTACTACACGGCCCAGCTTGCCGACACCCTGCAGGAGGGCGGCCGTACCGCACAGATTTTTGGCTGCGATATCTCAAAGGCGGCGATTCGTCTGGCCGCAAAGGCCGTGCCCGGCGTTTCTTTTGCGGTAGCAAGCAGTTTTTCGCTGCCAATGCCAGACGCCTCTGTTGACCTTTTGACGGATATCTTTGCACCGGTTGTTCCAGAGGAATTTCAGCGGGTGACAAAACCGGGCGGGCGCTTTCTGCTGGCAGTGCCCAGTGCGCGGCATTTGTACGGCTTGAAACAAATTCTGTATGATCAGCCTTACGAAAATGAAGAAAAAGACACCGACTACCCCGGTTTCTGCTTTCTGGAGCGGGTCCCCGTGCGTGGCAGCCTAACGCTTTTGGGGCAGGACGTACAGGACCTTTTCGCAATGACGCCTTATTACTGGAAAACCCCGAAAGAGGGCTGCGAAAAGCTGAAAAACGTAACAGAGCTTACAACAGAAATCGGCTTTGATTTTCTGGTATATGAAAGGAATCCACAGTGAGCAATACCGCACAAGTTGTACCTATGGCAGAAGCGCACATCGCCGCTTTGGCGCAGCTTGAGCGCCTGTGCTTTTCTGCGCCATGGAGTGAAGCCGGCCTGCGCGCGGAGCTTTTCTGTGACACAGCTGTTTTTCGGGTGGTTGTATCCGGCGGCAAAGTGCTCGGCTACGGCGGTATGCACTTTGTCTGCGGTGAGGGCTATATCGACAATATCGCAGTGCTGCCCGCCGCCCGCCGGCAGGGCATCGGCCGCAGGTTAGTCCAGGCACTGCTGGACTACGCAAACGATCGCGGCGGCGCTTTCGTCACGCTTGAAGTCCGGGAAAGCAACACCGCAGCCACTGCACTTTACCGTTCCCTGGGCTTTTTACCGGTGGGGCGGCGGCGCAGCTACTACACAAAGCCCGCGGAGGACGCCCTGCTCTTTACCCGCCGCTTTGAGAATCCCCCTCTCTCATAAGAAAGAAATTTCAATTTGTATGCGACTTGAAGAATTCTGTATGTTCCCTGTTTTTATCTTTGTTTTTGCCTTTTATGGTGAGATGTTCCATGTATCGTTCTATTTTTTTTAATTCTATCGCTGTTTGTCCCTATAAAAGCAAAGAGCAACCGGCAAGCGGGCAATGGATTGAAACATCCCCCCTTTACTTGTGCATTATGGCTCTTTTGGTATGCAGGAAGCTGTCCGCAACCGCCGGTTGCGGCACTGAAAAGCAGAAATGCTGGTCTGCAACCGCCTTTGTCTGCTATGCTTTCATCAACAAAACAGAAGAGGAGATTTCTTTATGAATATTGAAATTGCAAATCGGCTGGTACAGCTGCGAAAAAAGAATGGCTTCTCGCAGGAGGAACTCGCCGCAAGGCTCGGCATCAGCCGGCAGGCGGTTTCAAAGTGGGAACGCGCCGAATCTTCACCCGACACCGACAACCTGATTTTACTGGCGCAGCTTTACCATGTTTCGCTGGATGACCTGCTGAGGACAGACGATCCTGTCACACCTAAGCCACCGTCATGGGACAGCACCTCCGCACAAAGCGGTCCGCAGGCACCCGGCCCCGGCGCTTTCAATCCGCAGCCGCAAGGACATCCGGCCTGCTCCGAAGCCGCGCAGCAGCCGCCTTATTTACAGACGTTTTTATCTGCCGCTCCGGTTCTTTCCGCTCTGCTGCTGCAGCTGCTCTTTACACTGATTCCGCCGCTGCACAGCCTTGCCGCGCCGATTTTTACCCTGGGCACGACCTGCATCTATCTGATCTTAGGCTGTTGCTTTCGCTGCTGGCACCCAGGCTGGCTGGTTTTTTTGATGATCCCGGTTTACACGGCGGGCATCGTCGGTGCCTATCCGATTTTTATCACGATTATCTTTCTGCTGATGGGTTTTCTTTTTAACAAATGGCACCCAGCGTGGATTTTGTACATCACCATTCCTATTTTTAATGCACTTTCAAATTTTCTGCATTTTTGACTTCAAAACTTTATTTAATAAATAATAACCTGATTGAGGAGCTTCTATATCTTATGAAAATACTCGCATTGGAAAGTTCCTGTGACGAAACCGCTGCCGCCATTGTAGAAGATGGACGCACCATTCTCTCCAGCGTAGTCGCGTCGCAGGTAGAGGAGCACAAACTTTACGGCGGGGTAGTACCGGAAATCGCCAGCCGCCGCCACTGTGAGGCTGTGGTTCCCGTTACCCAAAAAGCGCTGGAAGACGCCGGCCTTTCTCTTGCCGATATTGACGCGATTGGCGTTACCTATGCGCCGGGGCTGATTGGCGCGCTGCTGGTGGGGGTCAACTTTGCCAAAGGGCTCGCGATGGCCTCTGGCAAACCGCTGGTACCGGTACATCACCTGCGCGGACACGTTGCCGCAAATTACCTGACCAGCCCCGACCTGAAACCTCCCTTTCTGTGCCTGGTGGTTTCGGGTGGGCACACGCATATTGTACAGGTAAAGGACTACACTGACATTGCTGTACTGGGCCAGACGCGCGACGACGCCGCCGGAGAAGCCTTTGACAAAGCTGCTCGCGCCATGGGTATGCCTTACCCCGGCGGCATTGAGCTGGACGAAACCGCCGAAAGCGGCGACGACCACGCCTTTACGCTGCCGCGCCCGCGGGTAGACGGATCTCGCTATGACTTCAGCTTTTCGGGGCTGAAAACTTCTGTTATCAATCTGATTCACAACGCCGAGCAGCGCGGCGAAACTCTTTCTGTGCCGGATCTTGCTGCCTCTTACCGGCGCGCAGTGGTCGACTGTCTTGAGCGCAACTTTGTGCGCGCAGCCGATGACACCGGCGCAAAGACGCTGGTGCTTGCAGGCGGAGTCAGCGCAAACCGCCTGCTGCGCCGCCGGCTTGCGGCTGTCTGCAAAGAGCGCAGATGGGCTTTTTACTGCCCGGCGCTCCCTCTTTGCGGTGACAACGCCGCCATGATTGCCTCGCAGGCTTATTATGAATTTTTAGCCGGTCATACCGCCGGAAATGACCTGAATGCGCGCCCTGAAATGCCTATGGAAGAAAATAATTGAAAGTAAAATTTGCAGAAAATTCATAATGGTGCCTTGCTTCCTGACGAAATGTGTACTATAATCATTGTTAAACGGCTGCTAAAACAACATGAGTGTATGGCCATTGGGCCGGAAGGAGAGCATTGTATGACAACCAATCAATCTGTACTGAGCTGGATCGAAAAAGTGAAGGCTTTGGTTACGCCGGCTGATGTGATGTGGATAGACGGCTCGGAAGAACAGCTGGAGTCTCTGCGTAAAGAGGCTGTTCAAACGGGCGAAATGATTAAGCTTAACCAGGAAAAACTGCCTGGCTGCTACCTGCACCGCACAGCAGAAAACGATGTTGCCCGTGTAGAGGGACGCACCTTTATCTGCTCGCGTAAAGAAGAGGATGCCGGACCCACCAACCACTGGATGGACCCACAGAAATGCTACAAAATGCTTTTCGATATTGCGCGCGGCAGCTATACGGGCCGCACCATGTACATCATCCCGTACTCCATGGGCCCGGTCGGTTCTCCTTTTGCGAAAATCGGCGTTGAAGTGACAGATTCGATTTATGTCGTTTTAAATATGTCCATTATGACCCGCGTGGGCGAAAAAGTATGGAAAACCCTGGGCAGCAGCAACGACTGGGTGCGCGGTCTGCACTGCAAGTGCAATGTCGACCCCGAAAAGCGCTACATCTGTCAGTTCCCTGAGGACAACACCATTATTTCGGTCAACTCCGCCTACGGCGGCAACGTTCTTTTGGGCAAAAAATGCTTTGCTCTGCGTATTGCCTCTTATCAGGGCAAAACAGAGGGCTGGATGGCCGAGCACATGCTGATTTTGGGCATTCAGAACCCCAAGGGTGAAATTAAATATGTATCGGCTGCTTTCCCCTCCGGCTGCGGCAAGACCAACCTTGCCATGCTGATTCCGCCGGAAAGCTACCGCAAAAAGGGATATAAAATCTTTACAGTAGGCGATGATATCGCTTGGATGCGCATTGGTCCGGACGGCCGCCTGTGGGCGATTAACCCGGAAAACGGTTTCTTTGGCATTGCCCCTGGCACAAACGCCAAATCAAACCCCAACGCCCTGGCAACTACCCGCAAGGGCACTATCTTTACCAATGTTGCGTACAATAAAGACGACAACACCGTTTGGTGGGAAGGTCTTGACAAAAACCCGCCGGAAAACGGCATAGACTGGAAAGGCCGCCCTTGGAACGGCAAGACCAGCAAAGAAAAGGGTGCACACCCCAACAGCCGCTTTACTGCACCAGCAAAGAACTGCCCCTGCATCAGCCCTGAGTTTGACAAAGGCGCCGGCGTGCCGATTTCCGCCATTATCTTTGGCGGCCGCCGCGCACAGACCACACCTTTGGTGTACCAGTCCCGCTGCTGGAACAATGGCGTATTCGTCGGCTCGATTATGGCCTCTGAGACCACTGCAGCGGCAACCGGCGCGGTCGGTGTCGTGCGCCGTGACCCAATGGCTATGCTGCCTTTCTGCGGCTACAACATGGGTGATTATCTGGGCCATTGGATTGAAATGGGCCAGAAACTGGGCGACAAAGCTCCCAAGATTTTCAACGTCAACTGGTTCCGTCTGGACAAAGACGGCAACTTCCAGTGGCCGGGTTTTGGCGAAAATCTGCGTGCGCTTGAGTGGATTCTTGGCCGCTGCGACGGTACTGCCGACGCAACCGAAACACCGATCGGCTACGTGCCAAAGCCAGAGGATATCAATATGGAGGGTCTGGAGGACGAAGTCAGTGCCGACACCCTGAAAGAAATCCTGACCGTTGACAAGAGCCAATGGCAGAAAGAAGCCGATGAAATTACCGAATTCTACAAGAAGTTCGGCAGCAAGCTGCCAAAAGAACTTTCCAGTGAACTGGATGGTCTAAAAGCCCGTTTAAAGTAAACTCTGCATTTCATAAAAAGCCGCGGCGAAAGCTGCGGCTTTTTGCATCTTTTCCCGCTGCATGGTATACTAATCGCAAAGGCATAAGCAAACCGCCGAAAGGAGCTGCGGCTCCCCTGCCTGCCCGCCGAACCGCGCCTGCGTTTGGTACCAAAAGTCCATTCGTATGGGCCTTTCTGCTACTAATGATCCATAAGAGAGGATGCATCCATATGCCCCGATTTTTTATCAGTGAGCCACCCGGTGAAGAAATCGTTTTGGGCGGCGAAGACGCCCACCATATTGCAAAAAGCCTGCGTATGCGCCCGGGCGAGGCTGTTACCCTGTGCGACGGAAACGGGCTTGACTACCACGGCGAAATTGCCGAAGTTGGCACGGAAACCGTTCGTATTCAAATTCTTTCCTCAGAAAAGAATCAGACAGAACCAAGCGTGAACGTCACGCTGTGCCAAGGCGTGCCAAAGAGCGCAAAAATGGACTGGATTGTGCAGAAAGCCGTGGAACTCGGCGTTTCACGCATTGTGCCAACCCTGACCGCCCGCTGTGTCTCCCGCCCAGAGGAAAAATCCGCCGCCAAGAAAGTACAGCGCTGGCAGAAAATTGCCTGTGAAGCCGCCAAGCAGAGCGGCCGCGGCGTTCTTCCCCGCGTACTGCCATTTGCGCTACTGCCAAAGGCTGTGGCAGCAGCACCTGGAAAGTGCCTGCTGTTTTACGAGGGCGGCGGCGAAAAGCTGACCAATGCAGTACAGGAGACAGACACCAATGTGACTATTTTTGTCGGTCCAGAGGGTGGCTTCGCACCGGAAGAAGTACAGCTGCTGCAGGACGCGGGCGGCATGGTGGCGTCGCTCGGGCCGCGCATTCTGCGCACAGAGACAGCCCCGCTTGCCGCCCTGACCGCTGTCATGCTTTTGACCGGAAATTTGTAAAAGGGACAAATGCCCATGCACATATTTTGCCCACAAAGCGAATAGGATAAAGGAGGTCCTGTCCCCATGGAAACCGCTCTGGTTACCGGCGGCAGCCGTGGCATTGGCGCGGCTGTGTGCCGCCGGCTTGCCAAAGAGGGCTATCAGGTCATTATCAATTACTGCACCCATCAAGAAGCCGCACTGGCGCTGGCTGACGAAACCGGCGGCACCGCTCTGCAGGCAGATGTTGCAGACCGCGCCGCCTGTGAAGCCATGTTTGAGCAGGCTGGTAACGTAGATGTGCTGGTCAACAATGCCGGCATTGCCCAGCAGAAGCTGTTTACCGACATTACCGAGAATGAGTGGAACCGCCTGTTTGCGGTTGACGTAGGCGGCGTTTACCGCTGCTGTCAGTTGGCGCTTCCCTATATGATTCATGTAAAACGCGGCAGTATCATCAATATTTCCTCTATGTGGGGACAGACCGGCGGCTCCTGCGAAGTGCACTACTCCGCTGCAAAAGCTGCTGTCATCGGCCTGACAAAGGCGCTGGCAAAAGAACTCGGCCCCAGCCATATCCGCGTCAACTGTATCGCACCCGGCGTCATCAATACCCAAATGAACGCCATGCACGGACCAGACGTTTTGCGGGAACTGGCAGAGGATACCCCACTTGAGCGCTTGGGCACCCCCGAAGATATCGCTGCAGCAGCCGCTTTCTTTGCCGGAAGCGACGCTGCTTTTATTACCGGGCAAGTACTGGGGGTAAACGGCGGTTTTGTCATTTAGGTGACAGGCTTCGGCGCATTTGTTAACAGAGCTGCAAATTTTTCTGCAGTAAAAGATACAATTTTGATGAAAGTGTAAA
Organism: Oscillospiraceae bacterium; assembly: GCA_022483045.1. Taxonomy (NCBI): domain Bacteria; kingdom Bacillati; phylum Bacillota; class Clostridia; order Eubacteriales; family Oscillospiraceae; species Oscillospiraceae bacterium. Next base: position 1,698,328 of record JAKVOA010000001.1, read on the forward strand.
AATTATGTTAACCTCATTGAAGCCCTCTGGAAAGCATGCTAAAATAGAAGCACTTTGACGATACAAAAGAAGGGGGAAAAAGCTTGAAACGTTTATTGGCACTTTTTTGCAGTGTAATGCTGCTGATGGTGTCTTTAACAGGATGCGGCACCCCGAAAAACGCAAATAAGACGATTCGCGTATGGATTTCTTCCGAGCCTGCGACGCTGGACCCACAGGTTGCCCAGGGCAACGATGCCGCTACGGTGATTTCAGCGCTGTACGAGGGCCTTTGCCGGCTGGATGCAAATGGGAACGCCACCCCCGGTGCGGCGTCTTCCTGGCAGGCAAACAGCGACAGCACCGAGTTTACATTCCACCTGCGCAGCGATGCCGTATGGAACGGCAGCGTGGGCAGCCTGACCGGCGAAAACAGCAAAGATACCACGGCAACGCCGCTGACCGCCGCTGACTTTGTCTTTGCCTGGCAGCGTGCGCTGGAGCCCGCCACGGCCTCCCCTTCGTGTACTTCTATGATGTGCATACAAAATGCTGCGCAGGTACACACAGGTACGGTCGCCGCAAGCGAACTCGGCGCAACTGCAAAAGACAGCAAAACGCTGGTTGTGCGCCTGCGCTACTCTTGCCCAGAGTTTCCGCAGCTGACCGCACAGAGCGTCTTTATGCCGTGCAACGAAAAATTCTTTACTTACGCTTCCGGCCGCTATGGCATGGAGCGCGCAACGATTTTGGGCAATGGGCCGTTTACCATCCCCAACTACGGCTGGAACCATGACCAGGACCTGACACTGAAGCGCAGCAGCACTTATGTGGGGCAGACCTCTGCGCTGCCTGCCTCGATTGCCTTTACCATCGGCGATATTTCCGCCTCTGACAGCAGCAGTTCCACCGCCGCGTCAGTCGCCGCTGAAAGCACAGACAGCGCCGACGCCAGTACGCTGACTGCCGTACAGGCAATCGTCAACAAAAAGCTGGATGTCTCCCCGCTGGACCTGTCTTTAGAGTCTGCCGCCAAAGCGGCAAGCTTGAGCATCACGTCTTTTCAAGACACAACCTGCGGGCTGTGTTTCAACACAAGCAGTACCTTTCAGTCTGCGGCTCTGCGGCAGGCTTTTGTACAGACCCTGAACCGCTCGAATCTGATGAGTCTGATTCCCTCTGGCACACAGCAGGCAGAGGGGATCTTGCCGCCAGATACGAAATTTGGCGGCAAAGCCTACCGCGCACAGGCAAGCGGCAGCATGTACCTGAAGCACTCTACAGCAGCCGCAGCAACAGGGCACAAGCTGCTGCCCTCCGGCAAAAAAATCACGCTGCTGTGTACTGACCAGACCAAAGCTCTCGCCAGTGAAATGCTGGCAAGCTGGAACCAGTCTTTTCAGACGTATTTCAGTCTAAATGCTGTGAGCGCCAGTGAATTACTCGCAGATGTCAGCAGCGGCAGCTACGATATTGCTATCTATCCGTATACTCCCACTTCCTTTGATGCCTGCACAGCGCTGACTGCTTTTCAAAGCGGCCAAAGCGGCAATTTTACAAAGCTGAAAGATACCTCTTTTGATGCTTTGTTGCAGGGCAGCGGCCTGACCGCCTCGGTATTGGCACAGGCAGAGCAGCGTTTGTGTGATACCGCTGTGTTCTATCCGCTGTACTACACCCGCCACGCCTATGCGGCACAGACCTCGCTGAGCGGGGTGATTTACCGCCCCTTTGGCGGCGGCATGGACCTGCGAAATGCAGGAAAAGACGACTGAATTTACAAAAAGGCTGCGGCTGTGTAAAAACAGTTGCAGCTTTCTTTTTTAATATGCTATCAACATTTAAAAGCGCAGGTCACGCTCGCCAGCTTTAATGCGCTCTAAATTATGCAGGATCTCGCTGTACACCGGCTTGTCCTCAAACTGGGCAATGTGTGCGGTCAGCGTCTTTTCGCCGATTTCTTTCGTGCGCGCAGAAGCGTAGTCCAGTAGATATTCCTGAAAAGTGAAGATGGCGTTTGGAATACAGTAATTGTGCACGAAGCGGCTTTTGGCGACTTTCATAAACTGCTCACCCGTACGTCCCGCGCGGTAGCATGCTGTACAGAAAGAGGGAATAGCACCCATTTTACAAATTTCGTACACCACATCGTCCAGCGTGCGTGAATCCTCAATGGTAAACTGTTCGGCGTCTGGCATAGCATTCGCCTGTTTAGAGCGAACATAGGCCCCTACCCCGATGCGAGTGCCGGCGTCAATCTGTGACACGCCGAATTTCAGCACCTCTTCGCGTACCGCGTCCGGCTCACGTGCAGTGCAGATAAGGCCCGTATACGGAATAGACAGGCGCAAAATGGCAACCAGTTTTTTAAAGTCCTCGTCCGACACGGCGTACGCCGGATTCAAAGAATAGGGCGTATCAGTAGCGGGAGTAATGCGCGGAAATGAAATCGTATGCGGACCAACGCCGTTAAAAGTCTCTTCCAGGTGTATGGTATGGTACAGCAGACCCATCAGCTCAAAGCGCCAGTCATACAGCCCAAACAGCACCCCGATGCCGTTGTCATCCACACCGGCCTGCTGTGCACGGTCCATTGCGTACAACCGCCAGCGATAGTTGCCCTTTATGGTATCTCTCGGGTGCACCTTTGCGTAGGTCTCGTGGTGGTAGGTCTCCTGAAACACCTGAAACGTGCCAATGCCGACTTCTTTCAGCTTTTTCAGTTCATCCACACGCAGCGGCGCACAGTTGATATTGGCGCGGCGGATTTCCCCATGGCCGGTCTTTACGCCATAAACCGCCTTTACGGTATCTACCATATAATCCACTTGGGTATTCGGCGACTCGCCGTAGACCAGCACTGTGCGTTTTTGGCCCTCGCCGATCATCACCTTGACTTCTTCCTGAATCTCCTCCATCGTCAGCGAGCGGCGTTTCATCGCTGTATTGCTGCTGCGAAAGCCGCAGTATTTACAGTTGTTGGCACACTCATCGCTGATGTAAAGCGGGGCAAAAAAGACAATGCGGTCGCCGTAGACCTCTTCTTTCAGCCTGCGCGCCAGGCGATACATTTCCTCAGTCAGTTCCGGGTCGCGGTTCTGAATGAGCACGGCCATCTCCTCCGGCTCAAGCCGGGTGCAAGTTTCGCATTTTTGCAGCACCCGCAGCACTTCCTGCCGGGAAGGATTCTCGTGACGGTGAAGCTGCTCCCAAATCTTATCGTCATCGATAAAGTCATGGTCCATTTGGTCGTACTGCCGGAAGTCCTCTTTGTACTTGTCTAGAAAATTCAAAATACCGTCTCCCTTTTTCCTCTGCTCCGCTGGGCAAAGGCAAAAAAAGGCAGACGGCACCAAAGGCTCCGTAACAGTCAGTCTTGTCTTCCCGTTTGGAAACGCCCTTGCGGTCAGAAGCAATCGTATGTTTTTTATAGAATTTTTGTGGATTATATTACAAAATTTCAAAAATATACTAACATGCTTCTTTCTATTTGTCAATGAGAAGCGAGAAAGAAGGGCTGTTTCTTTTAGCTATTTCTCTAAAATTTTATATTTATTTTCGTATCTTTATGGACAATCTCTCTATTGTGCTGTAGAATAAAGAAAAATGTTGACTGAACGGGAGGAATTGGTATGACATACACTGAATTGCTAAAAAAAGCGCGTACGGCCTTTGGCGGCAGCTGCCTAGCCTGCCCGGTATGCAATGGACTCGGCTGCAAAAACCGGATGCCCGGCCCGGGCGCAAAGGGCACCGGCGACACCTCTGCCCGCAACTATGCCAAATGGCAGGAGATCCGCGTAAATATGGATACCCTGTGCGGCAATGAGCCCATTGACCTTTCCTGCAAACTTTTCGGCAGACAGTTTTGCTATCCATTTTTTGCGGGGCCGGTCGGCGCGGTCAACCTGCACTACTCAGACGTATGCAATGATGTGCGCTACAATGATACGCTGGTGGCGGCCTGCGCCGAAAACGGTATTGCCGCCTTTACCGGTGACGGCACCGACCCCAATGTGATGCAAGCGGCTACTGCAGCCATCCGATCAGCGGGCGGCGTAGGCGTGCCGACTGTAAAGCCGTGGAATCTCGACACGATCCGCGAAAAAATGAAACTGGCTGCGGCTTCCAGCTCTTTTGCCATTGCTATGGACGTAGATGCAGCCGGTCTGCCGTTTTTAAAGAACATGACACCGCCCGCTGGCAGCAAAAGCGTTGACGAACTGCGGGAAATAATTGCAGCAGCCGGCGAAAAGCCGTTTATTGTTAAGGGTATTATGACTGTCAAGGGCGCCGAAAAAGCAGCCAAAGCGGGGGCCGCAGCCATCGTAGTATCCAACCATGGCGGGCGCGTGCTGGACCAGTGTCCAGCGACAGCAGAGGTCCTGCCAGAAATCGCAGATGCCATGAAAGGCAGCGGCATGAAAATTCTGGTGGATGGCGGCCTGCGCAGCGGCACCGATATTTTCAAAGCGCTCGCGCTTGGCGCCGATGCGGTGCTGATTGCCCGCCCGTTTGTAACTGCTGTGTACGGCGGCGGCAAAGAGGGCGTAAAAGTCACGATTGACAAATACGCGGCTGAGCTTTCTGACACCATGCAGATGTGTGGTGCACACAGCCTTGCGGAAATCACTCCCGATATGGTGCGTTTGCCCCGATAAACCAACAGGCCCGCGGCTTTAAAAAAAGCTGCGGGCTTTTTTTGCTCTGCGCTTTTTACCATGCAGAGGTATACACAGCCTTGCGGAAATTCCTCCCGATATGGTGCGTTTACCCCGATAAACCAACAGGCCCGCGGCTTTATAAAAGCTGCGGGCTTTTTACGCAGAATTTTAATTTCAATATATACTTGACAATTCTTATTAAAGAAGTTATAATTCAAAACAACGAATTCATACTAAATAGATATGAATTGTAACAAATATGAAGAATTGGCAAAAAGGAGTGCAGCCAGTATGCAGCAAATCAGTGAATCTGAGTTTTTAACCGCATTCGCGCCGTCAAAGGCACCGTCCGTCGTGGAATTTTACAGCCCCCAGTGCGGGCACTGTCGGCTGCTTGCTGATACCTTAACGCAGCTGGAAACAGAATTTCCGGCCGTTCGCTTTGCACAGGTAAACATCGCGGCAGAAATGCCGCTGGCAGAGCGCTTTGATGTGCAGTCGGTACCGACGCTGCTTTTTTGGAAAAACGGCGAGATATACGACCGGGTTGTCGGCAATCTGCACGCACAGATTTTACGCGATAAACTAAAACAAATTGAAGAATAAGAGAAAAGAGATAAAATCATGGGATACCCAACAGTTTTTCCGACCGGCGTAACCATATACGATCGCAAGAAAGCATACAACGGCTATACCGTCTATCCATCGGCAAAAGGCGCACTGCTCATCGACATGAATGGCAACGAAGTACAGCTTTGGTCCGGATTAAGCGGCTTTCCAAATAAAATCCTGCCAGGCGGCTATGTAATGGGTTCGACCGGCGCACGAGCGGGAAAATACGCTTTTCAAGACCAGCTCGATTTGGTGCAGGTGGACTGGAACGGCAATATCGTCTGGAAATTTGACCACCTGGAATTTATCGATGACCCAGGCAGCGAGCCCCGATATGTAGCCCGGCAGCACCATGACTTTGAGCGTGAGGGTTCTTCGACAGGCTACTACGCACCAGGGGCCGAACCTCTGACCGACCACGGCAATACGCTGATTCTGACACACATCAACTGCTACAACCACGCCATCAGCGACAAGCGCCTGCTGGATGACCAAATTATAGAAGTGGACTGGGACGGCAATATTCTATGGAAATGGCGCGCCAGTGACCACTTTGAGGAATTTGGCTTTGATGAAGCTGCACGCAATGTGCTGTTTCGCAACCCCTCCCTGCGGGAAGCAGGCGGCGGTGTCGGCGACTGGCTGCATATCAACTGCATCTCAACCCTTGGCCCCAACCGCTGGTACGACGCGGGCGACAAACGCTTTCACCCGGACAACATTCTGTTTGATGCACGCAACGCAAACATCCTGGCAATTATCAGCAAAAAAACCGGAAAGTTCGTGTGGCGTCTTGGGCCGGACTTTGCCCATGACGAAAAAGCCCGCAAACTCGGCTGGATCATTGGGCAGCACCATTTTCACATGATTCCGCGTGGGCTGCCCGGCGAAGGTGACCTGCTGGTTTATGACAACGGCGGCGCAGCCGGGTATGGTGTACCAAACCCGGCCTCTCCTGCAGGACTAAACAATGCTGTGCGCAGCTACTCACGGGTGCTGCAGTTTAACCCAATTACGCTTGACATTACCTGGCAGTATACACCGGAAGATGCGGGCAGCCTTCTTTTTGCAGACAGCTACAAATTCTTCAGCCCTTATATCAGCTCTGCCCAGCGTCTGCCAAACGGCAATACACTGATTACCGAAGGTTCAGACGGCCGCGTCTTTGAGGTAACACCAGAACATGAAATTGTATGGGAGTACATCAACCCCTACTACAACACCGTGGCAGGAAAATACCGAAACAATTTAGTATACCGCGCTTACCGTGTTCCCTACGAGTGGATCCCGCAGCTGGAAAAGCCGCAGGAAACCTCTGTTGCGCCAATCGACATCTCCTCTTTTCGGGTGCCGGGTGCAGCATCCGGCACAGAAAGCGGCCGCGTGACCACGGTCGAGGGAGTTGCAGCAAGCAGTACGCTGTCTACCGGCAGCGGTGCAAAAGGACCGGATGATGACTCTGAGGTCATCAATTTCTGTGTTGGCAGCGTAAAAAATGATAAAAAGCATTAAACAACACAGAGAGGGATGATTTCTATGAGTGGACCTGTGATCATTGACGTACAGCATTTGACAAAACGCTATGACGCACAGCCGGGCGCCAAAGGTGAGAAAGAGGCCGCCAGCAGCACCGTGCTGCGGGATGTCAATCTGCAGATACATAAAGGAGAGTTCCATATCTTTTTGGGAAAAAGCGGCTGCGGTAAATCAACTTTGCTGAACATTTTAGCGGGCTTTCTGCCCAAAAGCGAAGGCAGCGTGCAGATAAACGGCAAAGAAGTCAGCGGCCCCGGGCCGGACCGCGGCATGGTCTTTCAAAACGCGGACACCGCTATTTTTCCGTGGCTGAATGTCTGGAAAAATGTAGAGTACGGGCTGCGCATGCAAAAAACAGACCGTGCAGAACGCGCGGAAACCGTTCGCCGCTGCCTGCGGCTGGTGGGTCTAACCGGCCACGAAGAAAAATATCCTGATGAGCTTTCCGGCGGTATGAAGCAGCGCGTGCAAATTGCGCGCAGCATTGCAAACAACTCTGAAATACTCATTATGGACGAACCTTTTGGCGCGCTGGATGCTCAAACACGCGTAATGCTGCAGCAGGAGCTGATTCATATCTGGCAGGTCACGCAGAAAACCATTTTGTTTGTAACGCATGATATACAGGAAGCCCTGAATCTGGGACAACGCATCAGCATTTTTTCTACGCCGCCAGATGCTTCCATTTATAAAACGATTCCGATCAATCTGCCATATCTGCGGGACCCTACAGACGCAAAATGGCAGGCACTGAGTAAAGAAATCTTGGGCTATTTCAGTGTCAGCGCAGACTACGCGATTTGAGGCGAAAAACATGAAAAATTTTGCAGGAAAAATCAAAGGCGGCTTTATTGCCTTGCGTAAAAGCGGCATTTTAACCTGGGTGCTGCTACTGGCACTTTGGCAAATCGCGTCTCTTTTTAACTCTCCCGACTTTTTGCCTGGACCGATTACAACCATTCTGGGTGCGCGGGAAATTGTGGTAAACGGGCTGCTGCTGCAGTATTTTCTGATCAGCTTTCAGCGCATTCTCATCGGCTGGGCGCTGGGCATTGTGATTGCCGTACCGCTGGGCCTGCTGATAGGCAGTATCAAAAGTGTGCGTCAGCTGCTGGAGCCATTCATCAATTTCTTTCGTTTTGTACCGGCCATCGGTTTTTTGACTCTCTTTCTAATGTGGTTTGGAGTAGGCGAAAAATCCAAAATTATTTTAATCATCTATGCCACTATTTTCCCGGTTATCATCAACACCATTGCCGGCGTGGCAAGTATACACCCTGACCGCCTGCATGCAGCAGCCTCCCTTGGTGCTTCTCGGTTTCAGATCTTTTACAGTGTTATCATTCCAGCATCGGTGCCGCATATTTTCACGGGCGTGCGTCTAGGGCTGAGCGGCGCAATCGTTTCTATTATTTCGGCAGAAATGCTCGCAGCACAGGAGGGCATTGGCTATCTTATCTACACCTCTCGGTTGTATTTCCGTACGGACTGGATTTTCACTGGTATCTTCGTTCTGGGCGTCATGGGCTATGTTTCGGACAGGCTGCTGCGGCTGGCCGGCAAAAAGTTTTTGCGGCACTACGGCTTGGCGGAAAACAAAGCCTAAGTATCAGACAGGTGCAGCGCCTGCCGCAGAAAAAGGAGGAGAAAATGTATCATCTTACACAGAAGAAATGGAAACGCGGCCTGGCGGCGCTTCTCGCCGCAGCGATTGGGGCAGTTTCACTGGGCGGCTGCGGTTTGTCTGCATCAGTGCCTACTTTGGCACAAACTGCCGGCAAATCAGGTGGCACGGCCGGCACTGCAGGACTGACAAAGCTGCGGCTGGGCATTATGGCAAACTCCAGCGGCGCCTACGCGGCCTCGATTGCCCTGGCAAATGGTTACTTTAAAAAATACGGGCTGGACGTAACCACTGCGACTTGCGCGGCAGGCATTAACACAGTGGACAGTGTCACTATGGGACAGCTTGACATCGGCTACGTGGCGGATTTTGCAGCTATCAACCGCTTTGGCAGCAGTAAACGAAATGAACTGCGTATTTTTGCCAAATTAAACTCCACTAAAGCAAGCGGCACCACGCTTTATGTTGCGCCGGGCATCCGCTCTCTGGCAGACTTAAAGGGAAAAGGAATTGTAACACAGCTTGGCACCGCCACCGAGTATTACGTTGCAAAGACACTGGAAAAGGGCGGTCTGAAAAGCACTGATGTGAAGCTGCTGCCAGTGCAAAGCGGACCGGAAATGCTGGCAGTTATGCAGTCCGGGCAGGCATCGGCATGCTGGGCTTTTGGCCAAACCGAGCAGAAGCTGCGGAAAACCAAAAAATTCACGAAGCTGACAACGCTAGACAAGATCTGCCAGCCGACACTGGCATTTGCCATTGCAAGTGACAGCTTTCTGCGTGAAAACCCCAAAACAGCAGCCGCCTACTTGAAAGGCATGCAGGATGCCAGTACATTTATCAGCAAAAATCCGAAAGAAGCGGCTGCTCTAGTCGAAAAGCAGAGCGGTGTTCCGCAGGAAACCGTTTTGGCTACTTTCAGCAGTACAGATTTTACGATTGATTTTAAAAAGCCCACTTGGAATACGTTGAATTCTATTTACAGCTGGATGGAGCAAAATCAAAAGGTAAAAAACAGCTACACCGTGAAAGACTATGTATCCTTGGATATTTTAGAGAAAACCTTTCCAAATACAACAGAAAGCGTTGCCTGAGCCACTCTCAAAAAAGTGGCAGCATAGCATGATGATAAAAAATCCAGCAGCTTTTACAAAGAAAAGGGCTGCTGGATTTTCATTTTCTATAGCCATTCGGTATACACAGCCTTGCGGGAATTACTTAAACAGCAGCAGGATTCCCATAGCCACCGTGATAATGACCAGTGCAGGCTGAATAACCTTTTCTACTTTTTGCTTATCAAACCGTTTGAGCACCGCCGGCGCAACAAATGCCCCGGTCATAGTGCCGCAGGCAAGCAGGCCTACCAAACGCCAGTCGACACTGCCGATTCCAAGGTGCATAAAGAATCCCGTTACTGAAATGCCGACAAGCACCATAACCGACGTGCCCACTGTCTGCAGCGCACTGCAGCCGAGCAGTGTCAATCCCGCAACAATCGGCGTGCTGCCGCTGATTCCGACAAGGCCGGACATGGTCCCACCCAAAACGCCAAACAGCACCGCAATTGCCGTACTGTGTTTGTACGCAACAGGCGCCTTTTTTTCGGCGGCGTTTTTCCCTTTGCGTAAAAAAGAAAAGATCATCTGGATTCCGAGGACAAGAATAACCAGCCCGGTAAATTTATTATACAGATTTTTAGGAAATACACTGGAAAACAGCGAGCCAATCACCGCGCCGGCAGCGCCCCCTGCCAGCATAATCAGCCCGTAGCGCAGCCGGATATTCCCCGCTTTCCAATGGCTGACCGTACCGATTGCCGTGGTCGGAATGATGGTTGCCAAAGATGTAGACGCCGCAATCGCCGGCGAAACATTGAAAAGTCCGGTTAAAATGCCAACGTAAATACCGCCGCCCCCGCCACCGACGGAAATGATTAAAAAACCAATTAGGAACCCAACAATAGGAAGCGCTAAATATGTCATACTGACTCCTTTGAAGCAGTGACTCTCATCTGCTGGTGAATCATTTTGTATTACTATTTTGACATATTTAATCTAGTTTGTCAAGCAATCAATGGGTATCTGCTCCTCGGCGGACAAAACTTATCGCTTCGCACAAAACGGATTTGCTGTGCAGTATCTGTGCAAACTTGACAATAAATAGCAAACAGCTTAAGATGGAACTATGAAAAACAAAAGCATGGAAAAAATCGATTATATTCTCACAGCGGCCCTAGAGGTTTTTCTGCAGTACGGTTTTAAAAAAACTTCTATGGATGACATTGCAAAAGCCGCAGGCATTACGCGCCAAGGCCTTTATTTCCATTTCAAAAATAAAGATGAAATATTTGCGGCCTCTATTCAAAAGGCTCTGCACGACGGCCTGCAAGCCGCATCCGCGGCCTTGAAAGAAAACGGTGCACCGCTGGAAAGAAAGCTTTTCCGTGCACTGGACGCATGGTACGGCAGCTATGCCGGCCTGTTTGGCTCTGAACGTTCCGACTGGGACTTTCACTGCAGGCGCGTCTGCGGCAGCGACATTGCAGACAGCGAAACTCTGTTCCGCCAAAAGCTGACAGAGACCATTTTCGCCTGCACCGACAAACCGCCCGTACAAGCGCATGCACAGACAATCGCTGAGGTGCTTTGCACCTGCGGGCAGTCTTGGAAGCGTACCGCCGATTCCCACGAAAAATTCACTGAAAAGATGTACGGCGCCATTCGCTTATGCTGCCAAAACAGCTAGCACATTTTTACAGGGCTTAGCCGTACTGTGAAAAGTGCTTTATAAAGTCTGCTTCTTCTCTTTTTGTGTGCAGGACAACCGTCTTTTGGCTGTGATTTTTTAATGTAGCATAGATCTTTGGCAGATCTTCTTTTTGATACTGGTCTGTCCACTTTAATAAACCGGCAAGGGACTTTATGGTTTCTTTTTTGCCGTGTTCGATTCCCATCTTTCTTTTTAGGAAGCGGATAAGGACACGGAATTTGCAAATGCCTACAGGAAAATCCAAAACGATAATGGTATCTGCTTTTTCAAAGCTTTCGTGTACCCACGCATGATAGACGCCCTCGATAATCCAGTCCTTGCGCTTTAGGATTTCTTTAAGAAATTGGTCCCTTTTCTCCCGCGGCATTTTTACGCCGTATTGATTTGCTGTATTCTTCCAAAACAAATCATCCAGGTCATCATGCGGGACACCATACTTTTGAGACAACCTATTTGCTAAATAGGTCTTTCCGCTGCCGCTGCCGCCAATGATGTGGATTTTCATTCTGCATTTTCCTCCGTGGAGTATTTTCGATTACCGCCATTATAACATACTTTTCGGCGCGGCCGCATAAGGAAGTCCGAAGCAAAACCTTGCACAGTGGGCAGGCACCTTTTCTGCTGCAGATTTTAGCTCAAGTTAGGTCGAAGCGGTTGACAAAATGGAAAAAAGTTGCTATTCTAATAAAATAAAAGGCAAAGGGGCCAGTGTGCTCCTTTGCCCTTTTTTTGTAAAAGTACGCCGGAAGCACCCTGCCCTCCCCTTGCAGAGAAAAGGGAGGTAACATGTATGCCTAATCCACTGATTTGTCATACGGACCAAATCAATCAGCAGTTAGCCCGCTACGGTGTGAAATTCGGTATCTATAAAAATGGTGAATTTCACGAACGGCTGTTTCCATTTGACCCGATTCCCCGCATCATTCAGCACGCAGATTTTCAAAAGCTGGACTGCGGCCTTTCTCAGCGCGTACGCGCCCTGAATTGCTACCTAAAAGATTTGTACAGCGACGCAAAGATTGTAAAAGACGGCATTATACCAAAAGATTTTGCCTATTCCTCCTCTGGGTTTCTTTCTGCATGTATCGGTATTACGCCGCCCGGCGGAGTATACAGCCACATTTCCGGCATTGACCTGGTGCAGGGCAAAGACAGCGAATGGTATATTTTAGAGGACAACCTGCGCATTCCCTCGGGTGCCTCTTATCCGCTGATTGCACGCATGCTCTGCCGCCGGTGCAGCCCAGCCACTTTTCGTGATACGCCGATTGTCGACAACCGCGACTACCATACTCTGCTGCGCGGCGTGATGGATAGTGTCAACACCGGTGGGCTAAACGTTGTTTTTACCCCCGGGCGCTACAACGCCGCCTATTTTGAACACAGCTACCTCGCTGAAAAAACAGGCGCTGTGCTGGCAGAGCCGGGCGACCTTTTTGTAGAAGGGGACAAGGTTTATTACCAAACCTACGGCGCAAAAGAACGTGTCGGGGCCATTTACCGCCGCGTCAGCGATGAATATATGGACCCGGTCGCCTTTGATGCAAAGTCTTTAATCGGTATTCCAAACCTGATGGCCGCCTACCGTGCGGGCAACGTGGCACTGATCAATGCGCTGGGCAACGGCGCAGCCGACGACAAGGGCATTTATTACTTTGTACCAAAGATGATTCACTATTATCTAAAAGAAGAGCCAATTCTGCAAAATGCACCGACTTACCTGCCCTTTTACCCGAAAGACAGGCAGTATGTACTGGAACACCTCAGCCATCTGGTTATAAAAGACGTGGCCGAGGCCGGCGGCTACGGCGTAGTCTTTGGCAACCGAATGACCGCCGCACAGCTGGAAAATATGCGAAACCTTATCTGCAAAGAGCCGCGGCGCTTTATTGCACAGGAGGTTATTGATTTTCAAGACCTGCCAGTCCTGTGCGACGGCAAAGAAGAGCCGCGCAAAGCAGACCTGCGCGCTTTTGTATTGACCAGCAAAGACAAAATCAGCGTTTGGCCAAGCGGGCTGACGCGCTTTTCCAGCGACCCGACCAGCTTTATCGTCAATTCTTCACAAGGAGGAGGTTTTAAAGACACATGGGTGCTCTCTCATTGACAAAATCAAACCGCCTGTTTTGGCTTGGGCGGTACACAGAACGCGTTTTTACAACCCTGCAGTATCTGCTTGACAGATATGACAAAGTGGTGGATGGGCTGCCGATTGACCATGCGGCTTTCTGCTGCAGTATGGGCATAGGCGACTGCTACAGAGATGACGAGGATTTTGTGCGGCGCTACCTGTTTGATACAGAAGATCCCTCTTCTGTACTTAACAGTATGTACAGCGCCTATGACAACGCGGTAGTGCTGCGCGACACGCTTTCCTCTATAACGCTCTCTTACATTGAAATGGCGCTTTCTGCGCTGAAAAAAGCCGCCAAAAGTGACGGTCCCGCCCTGCAGGCACAGTGGGTCATTGATGACATCATGGCTTTTCGCGGTGCATCCGATGACTTTATCTATGACGAAAACAGCCGCAATATTCTGAAATGTGGCACGAGTGTCGAGCGCATTGACCTGTACCTGCGTATCGAATACCGTGTTGACCGTATCCCCGCCGAAATGAGTCGGCTGCTCAACCGCCTTTATAAAACCAAACTCGCTACGAATCCGGAAGACCTGGACACACTGGTACAGGCCGTACTGGAAAAACCAGACCGGCTGTCAAATGTAAAACTGATTTCCTGTATAGAAGACCTGTTTCAAGTGTAGCAAAGCATTCCTTTTTATTACAGACAGCCGCCGCAAAAAAGCAGATTTCTCCCGTAGGTTGAAAAAGCCATGACTTGCCTTTATAATAAAAACAAAGCTCGGCACACAGGGCCGGGCTTTGTTTTGCGCTGAGACCGCCGAACCGAACCGGCCGGTCTGCCCGAAAAGCATTGCCAAACCGGAGGCGGGAGCATTTCATGCGAAATTTATCAATTTACTTCCATACGGCTGTTTCTTTTTCTGCGCCTGTCACAGAGCACTATTTTACTTTGCGCTGCATTCCCGCGGACGGGCCGACTCAGCGCATGACCAGCTGGTCCCTGCAGCTGCAGCCTGCAGCGGACTTTCTTCTGCAGCGCGACGGTTTTGGCAACCGCCTGACCGTTGGGCAGCTGCACGCACCGCATACTTCGCTTGCTTACACCGTGCGGGGCAGCGTACAGACAGACCTTTCTGTACGCGACTGCACACCGCCTAGGCCGGTTGACTGCTGCCCATCTCCCTGTACAGCGCCAACCAATGCCCTGCGCACTTTTTTGGCAGCGCTTCCCCTGCCAAAAGACCCGCTGGCGCGAGCTTGTCTACTTTCCCGTGCAGTCAGCGACCATTTTCTTTATACGCCGGGTGCAACCGATATTCACACCACTGCTGGGGAAGCTTTCGCCTTGGGAAAGGGTGTTTGTCAAGACTATGCGCAGGTGCTGGTTGCCCTGTGCCGCCTTGCGGGGCTGCCGGCGCGCTATGTCAGCGGACTGCCCGAAGGTAATGGAGAAACACATGCCTGGGCAGAGATTTTTTGCAGCGGTGCCTGGTATGGGCTAGACCCAACCCGCCGCTGTGAGGCAGACGAGGGATATGTGCGTCTGAATGTCGGCCGTGAATACGCGGACTGCCCCATTGAGCGCGGTGTCTTTCTTGGCGCTGCCCAGCAGCAGCAATCTGTTTATATGAAAGTTTCTGCAGCATCTGTTAATGCAGATTCACCTGAATCATTCCTTTAGAAAGGCTGGCATTTTTCTATGGAAGAAACCATTGTCTCGGCGCAGCTAGCTGTAGACGAGACGCTCGAAATCCGCAAGAACCGGGTCACCTCGGGCAGCGGCACCAACCCGAAAGAAAAGCGCCTGTGCATTGTCACCGGTACGCACGGCGATGAGCTGGAGGGGCAGTACGTCTGCTGGCAGCTCAACCGCATTCTGCACCAATACCCTGAGCGCCTGCACGGCACCGTGGATATTTACCCGGCCCTCAACCCGCTGGGCATCAACACCATGACCCGCGGTATCCCGATGTTTGACCTGGACATGAACCGGATCTTTCCTGGCAGCGAAAGCGGCGCCGCCGCAGAATATATTGCGGCCGGCATCATTCGCGATATAAAAGGTGCAGACGTATGTATTGACATTCATGCCAGCAATATCTACCTGCGCGAACTGCCCCAAGTGCGCGTTAGCGAAGACACGGCAGACACGCTGCTACCCCTGGCAAAGCTTTTAAATGTAGACTTTGTGTGGGTGCACGCTGCAGCCACCGTACTGGAAAGTACACTTGCGCACAGCCTAAACACCCTTGGCACACCAACGCTTGTGGTTGAAATGGGCGTAGGCATGCGCATTACCGAAGCTTACGGTCAGCAGTTGATTGTGGGTATTTTAAATCTAATGCATTCCCTTGGAATGTGGGATGGCCCGGTAGAAGCAGTCCGGCAGCCGGTCATCAGCCGCGACGGCAAAGTTAGCTTTATCAATGCCGGTGCTTCCGGCGTATTTCTTCCCACTGCCCGACACCATAACCGAGTCGTGCCCGGCCAGCAGCTAGGCGTGATTGCAGACCCGCTTTCCGGCGAAATACGAGAAGTACTGCATTCCCCGGCAAAGGGCACGCTGTTTACACTGCGGGAATATCCGATTGTCTACGAAGGTTCTTTAATTGCACGTATTCTTGGGGAGGCAGAGTCATGATTCGCGAAACACTGTTCCAGATGACAACCCCCTACCGCCAGGATGTCAAAGTAGACGGCTTTCGCTTTGGCAGCGGCACAAAAGCAGCCTGCATTGTCGGCGCAATGCGCGGCAATGAGATTCAGCAGCTGTACGTCTGCTCCCAACTGGTCAAGACTTTACAGGAACTAGAGCAACACGGCAACATCGCTAAGGGACAGGAGATTTTGGTGATTCCCTCGGTCAACCATTTCTCTATGAATGTCGGCAAGCGCTTTTGGGCCAGCGACGGCACCGATATTAACCGCATGTTTCCGGGGTACTCCCTGGGGGAAACAACGCAGCGTGTAGCAGAGGGCGTCTTTTCTGCTGTGCGCGGCTATCAATATGGCATTCAGTTTGCTAGTTTTTATATGCCGGGTGACTTTGTTCCACACGTGCGTATGATGGAAACCGGCTATCAGACGACAAGCCTCGCAAATCTCTTTGGTATGCCTTATATTGTTCTGCGCCAGCCCGATCCCTTTGATACAACTACACTGAACTACAACTGGCAGCTGTGGGAAACAAACGCATTTTCCGTTTA
Organism: Oscillospiraceae bacterium; assembly: GCA_022483045.1. Taxonomy (NCBI): domain Bacteria; kingdom Bacillati; phylum Bacillota; class Clostridia; order Eubacteriales; family Oscillospiraceae; species Oscillospiraceae bacterium. The sequence goes on from JAKVOA010000001.1 coordinate 1,714,801, forward strand.
TACAAAAGAAACCGACTGCATTGATGAAGCTTCTGCCCGCCAGGCTGTTGGAGCTGTGTTGCGATTTTTAAGCCGGTGCGGCATACTGCACTACGAATGCCACGGCGGATACGTTTCGGCCGTGGTCAAGGAAGAAGAGATGGCGTCGGTTCTAAGTGGAGCAGGCGGTATTTTCCGCCGCTACAAAGGACCGGGCGACGAAGTGGTATGGGGCGAACCGATCGCTGAAATTCTCGATCCGCTCACCGGCGCCCAGATCTCTGAAATGACAGCCTCGACAAGCGGTATTCTGTTTTTTGCGCATAAAAAGCCGTTAATCAATCAGCATGAAGTGGCTTTTCGCATCGTACGCCGCCTGCACGCTTAAAAATTCTGCACGGCGGCTGGCCTATATTCCTTTTTATTTTTGCAAAAACGCCGCATGATCTTTTCAAACCGCCTATAAATGAAATCACCCCCGATTACAGAAGAAAATCTGCAACCGGGGGTGATGTATTGTAAAAGGCAAAATCGAATCAAAAACTTTTTAGGAAGCGGGTAAATACCCGCGCTGCCTCCTTATGGCTTTCTCAAATCACTGAATTTTACGCTTCTTTTTGGTTATTGGTAACCAGCAGAATGACTGCAGCGGCAGCAATAGCTACGCCGAGTCCTATAAAGAGGTGCATTCTGTTATCACCAGAAGACAGGAAAAGCAGTTTCGTGTAATTTGGCAGGTAATTAATACTGCCTTTTGTAAAGAAGGCGATTGGCTTTCCTGAAAGACACCGTCTCAGCCGCAGCTTTTTCAGGTCATCTGATACAGCTCTCTCACACGCTCAATGTAACTGTCAATCTGCCTTTTTGCAGCTTTCATGGATTCCTCATTTGCAGCATCTTTGCTCATAGAGAGCTGCTGCAAAAAGCAGAAAAAGCTGTTGCAGCAATACTGTGCCTCTTCCTTTGGTGGTAAAAACTTTCTCATAGAACCATCTGTATAACCATTTTTATAAGCATGAACCAATATCCCAACGGGGTCAAAATATTTCCGCATTCTTTTGTAGCCCTCGTCGCGCTCCAGTCCATGGCGGTAAATATAAATATCGAATTCTCCTTTTAGGGAAAAAAACTGTGGCTTGCTTAGATACACCTGCTCCAAACTGAAGAGAAATTCTATCACAATTTCAATGCCCTTATCCGTGCTTCGTTTCAGAGACTCAATCCGCTCGCCGTCAAGCTGGTAAATATGCCGGCCAATCCAGCCAAATGTCTGCAAAACCAAATCTACTTTGCTGTCAAAATACCGATTGACCGACCGCAGCGTAATGTTGCAGCACTGCGAAATCTTTTCAAGCGACGTCTGTTCAATTCCGCTTTCTAAGAAGCATTTATTTGCGGCGGCAAGCACCTTTTCAATATTTTTTTCCCTGATTTCTTCATTTGGCATGGCTCTAATCCCCTTCAGTATCTTCATCCCACAGCTCTTGTTTTTTCTGCAAGTATCTGTCCATAAAAGGAATTGGTACTGTCCGGAGAACGCGAATCCGTATTTCAAAATCCGTTTAGGCCATAACCTGCATAAATTTCCGCTCATTTGTTTTTGGTTTCCGTTAAAGTGGAAAGCAAAATTCAATTTCATTTATCTGGAGATAAAGATTTCCTATGTTTGGATTTTACCACAATTTTTTACCATATTCAATCTTTTACCGAATTATGTGAAATGTTTTATGCACATTTTTGATAAATGGAAGAAAAGGGTAGAAGGCCCCTAACTTATTTCCCGCGTTTTCAAAAAAGCACGGTCGTTAGTCGGGAAAATTCTGATGCAACTTTACACACAAAAATGAATACTGCTTCCGACACGTGCAAATGCTAAAAAAGGAAGCAGGACCTAGCCAACTTTGCTTTTCAAAAACTCACCGCTTTTGCAAATACAGTATACAAAATATTTTATCAAAAGAGTGTGATATGTTATGAATAACGGCTGAGTGTACTGAATGACTGTAAAACCCCCTTGTTTTTGTGTAAGATCTATTTTTCACAATCCAATACCACCAATCACGGAGATTTTTGAAGGAAATTTTTGGGCCCGTCATCTCATGCACATCTGTTTTCATCGGAGGACTGTACCACAGGTACCTTTCTGCGAAAGAGCAAAGGCATAATATTTATTCATACAACATGTTATATGATATATTCGCTTATAAAATCCTCACTCCTATGTATTGAACTCTCCGCCTGTTTACAGGCAACAGGCCACGTTATGAATAATATTTGTCATGTTAAATGACATAACTGTCCAAAAAAAATCGCGCTGTAAAGCGCGTGTTTCGGCCTTCTTTGTTCATTTATATTCAGCCACATAATTTGACAAAATGCACACGAAAAAGTTGTAAGCTTGAGCTGCTCCCTCATTCAACCTTTGCTAAGGATATGTTCGATATACAAAGGACGGCTTACAGTACGCTCTGCAGCACTCTTGCCTCTCTTAAAACAACACTTTTACAGAAAAAGGTTGCTTTTTTCGCTTCCTGCCGCTATGCTATAAAAAGTCGAATTGCAAAAACACTACAGACAGAAACCGGCACCATTGGCCGCTGTGTCCTGCTAGGAGCAGAAAAGCATGAATAGAAAAACATATTTTTTGAGTTTTATGATACTGCTGGTTATTGAAATTATGATTGCGCTGTTTGTTCACGATTCATTTATCCGCCCCTATCTTGGAGATATGTTGGTTACAGTACTGCTGTGCTGTTTGCTGCGCTGCCTCTTTCCACGCCGCCCAAAGCTCTTGGCTCTGTGGGTCTTTCTATTCAGCGCGGCTGTGGAGTTTTCTCAATTATTGGGGCTTGCCGACCGTCTCGGAATCCGCAGTGGAGCCCTGCAAACGATATTGGGGGCAACTTTCGACTGGAAAGATATTTTCTGCTACCTCTGCGGCTGTATTTTGTTTTTCCTTGCAGAAAAAGCATTGCTAAAAAGAAAAATCAAAAATAAGGGAGCAGCTTTATGAGAAGAAAAGTGCCCGCTTCACACGCTGCAGCCTTTAAAGGATATCATGTGGCAGTCTTTCTGCTGCCGCTTGGGTGCACTTTGCTGCTCGTCTTTTTTCTCGCCTTTTGTACACCCTTTTTTCGCTGGCTGGCAGGCGCCTCTATACTCGGATCTCTTTTACTGTTCGTACTGCTGCTTGCTTCCTTTGGTCTGCTGTACCTTGTCATCTCCGGATGGATTAACCGCCCTTTTACCAAAGAAAACAATCAAATCACGCGGACCTATGAAAAGGGCAAAGACGCTGAGCAGCTCCTTCGTTCACTGTCTAACATGAAGCATAAACCGCGTTCCCCTTTAGCATCTTTTACCCTGCATATGAGTCTGTCGTCCGCTCTTTGTGAGTTAGGAAGATACGATGAAAGCTTGACCTACTTAGAAAAAGCCGATGCGGCAGCTGCGGCAGAAAAAGATAAAAAGCTGGCGGAAGCAGTTCAGCAGCAGCGCAAAACGGTTTTGGAAAAGCAGCAGGCATTACAGGTGAAAAAATAATGCTGTACAGCAAGCAGAGTTCCTTTTGGGAAACAAGCTGCCGTTTCTTTTTCCGCCGATAGGCTCGCTGCCCGGCACTGCTGCAGGTATTTCCCTACTGGCTTAAACACAGAGCCTTGTCAGCGGCAGCGCCGCCGCCTTTGCAAAAATCCGCGAAGTATTTGCTTCCTTAACGTTTAATATGTGCAGCTTTGTCTGCTAACCGGTACATAAAAAAGCAATGCTGCTTTTCAAGGAAGCCTTTCAGCTATTCTTATATATGATTGCTTATATGCGAGTACGAAATGGAACGCAACAAAGCTTTCGGCCATTTCCCGCTTATTCTATGCCTGTCTACAGCTGCACATGCGGTGATAGGTGCCGTTTTGGGCGTACAGCTGCTGCGGTGTCCCACTTTCCTGGACAGTGCCATCTCTTTCAGCACCACAATTGTATCCGCTCCAGAAACCGTGCGCATTCGGTGGGCAATCAACAGCACCGTCTTGCCCTGGATTAGCTTTGTCAAAGCGTGCTAAATCATCGTTTCGTTTTCACCGATCATGGTATGCCAGCCGTTTGGCAGGCGGTCTGCAATTTCCCCGCAATTTGCAAGCTTTGCCGCGCGCAGTACTTCTTCATTGGAAGCGTCTTTGCGCGTAGATTAGTATATGCTAACTTTCGTGCCCTTTTCAGGGTGCCTTTTCGGCATCCTGCAGGATTATTATAAAGGACCCGCCGTCCCAGCTTCTACTCCATTTCAACTTCGTTTAGCTCCAAATAGACACAAAATGCAAAGCAGAAAGGCCCAGACAAAAACCGACCGATCGAAAAAGCGGGCTTTTTTTGCACAGTTTTAGACATTGTTTAGCCCAGTGCCACATCTAAAGCCATCATCACGGTAAAACCGACCGCAAACAGCAGTGTGCCAAGATTAGAATGTTCTCCCTCCGACATTTCTGGAATCAGCTCTTCTATGACGACATACAGCATAGCGCCGGCCGCAAAGCTGAGCAGGTAGGGCATTGCCGGAACAATTAGGCCGGCGGCAAGAATGGTAAGCAGAGCGCCCACCGGCTCTACAGCGCCGGATAAAACGCCGCCTAAAAAAGCTTTTGGCTTCTTCATACCCTCAGCGCGCAGCGGCATAGAGATAATGGCGCCCTCCGGAAAATTCTGAATGGCAATGCCAATGGAAAGGACAAGCGCACTCATAACAGAGATATGGCTGCTGTCTGCCAACCACCCGGCATAAACCACACCAACCGCCATGCCCTCGGGGATATTGTGCAGAGTGACAGCCAAGACCAGCATAGTTGTCCGCTGCAGACTCGTTTTGGGACCCTCCGGCGCAGTGGTATTCTGGTGCAGATGCGGAATAACATGGTCCAGCAAAAGTAAAAACAGAATGCCTGCCCAAAAGCCGGCCGCCGCAGGCAAAAATGACCACTTCCCAAGAGATTCCGACTGCTCAATCGCCGGAATCAAGAGGCTCCACACCGAGGCTGCCACCATAACGCCGGCCGCAAATCCTGTGAGCGCCCGCTGCAGCTGGCGACCCATTGCGTTCTTCATAAAAAAGACACAGGCCGCACCAAGCGACGTTCCTGCAAAAGGAATGAGGATGCCTTTCCACACTTCTATATTCAATATTTTTCCTCCCCGTTTGTACATTTCCTTTAGTCTATCACATTTTCACTTCTTTTTTCTATAGAATTTTGATATGAAAAAGAGACCGGCAGAAACCCCATTTCACAGGCACGGAACGGGTATTTCCGGCGTTTTTCGCTGCCCGCGCTTTGCTGTGTTTTTTTCTGTACAAAATCTGAAATGCCCTGATACCACAAAAAACGGGGCCGAAAACCGGCTCCGTTTTTGCTGTCTTGTGTGTTATTCTATCAGGTTTGTCATACTGTGCAGGCTGATAACCAAGGTGGAAAGATTGTGCAGCAGCGCCGAAGTTGCCGGCGGCAGCACCCCCGCCACGCCCAGAGCAATCAGCGCGGAATTAAAGCCGATAATGATACGGTAATTCTGCCGGATACGCGCCATCAGCGCGTCGCTCAGAAACTTGAGCGTCACCAGTGAAAACAGGTCATCCGACGAAATCGTAATATCCGCTACTTCCCGCGCAATGGCTGCGCCGTCAGAAATGGCAATGCCGGCGTCTGCCTCGGAAAGGGCCGGCGAGTCATTGACGCCGTCCCCGACCATGATAACCCTGCGCCCTGCTGCGTGCTCTGCGCGGACAAAGGCTGCCTTGTCTTCCGGCAGGACTTCCGCATGCAGTTCATCTACGCCTGCTGCCTTGGCAACCACCTTAGCGGTACGCTCATTGTCCCCGGTCATCATGACGACCTTATGTATACCCAGCTTATGCAGGCTGTTGACAACTGCGGCAGCTTCTTCACGAAGCGGGTCTTCAATGCAGATAACCGCGGCAAGCTGCCCCGCAATAGCAAGGTATAGGTGGGAGTATTCATCGGGCAGTGTGTCAAAACGCGCCTGCTCACCCTGCGGCACTGTGCAGCCCTCATCTTGAAAGATAAAGTGATAGCTACCTATCAGCACTTTTTTATCATCCACTTTACTAGAAATGCCGTGTGCGACAACATACTCTACCCTTGAGTGGCGCTCCTCATGGTGCAGGTCACGGCGCTTTGCTTCCTGCACCACAGCCTTTGCCATAGAATGGGGATAATGCTCCTCTAGGCAGGCGGCAAGCCGCAGCATTTCATTTTCGTCCTGCCCACCAAAAGGAATCACCTTTGCCACCCTAGGCGTAGCATGGGTCAGGGTACCCGTTTTATCAAATACCACAGTCGAGGCTTCAGAGACAGCCTCCATAAAGCGGCCGCCTTTAACCGAAATGTTGTGAAAGCTTGCTTCCCGCATGGCAGAAAGCACTGCCAGCGGCATGGAAAGCTTGAGCGCACAGGAAAAATCCACCATTAAAATGGAAAGCGCCTTTGCTGTATTGCGGGTAATCAGCCAGGTCAGCACTGTGCCGCCCAGACTGTACGGCACCAGCCGGTCTGCCAGATGAGAGGCGTTGTCCTCGGTAGCAGATTTCAATTTTTCGGATTCTTCAATCATGTGAACAATGCGGTCATAGCGCCCGCTGCCGCAGTTTTTATCTACAGTGACAACGCATGTGCCCTCTTCGACCACCGTACCCGCGTAAACATAGCTGCCAGAAGCGCAGCGCACCGGCATGGACTCACCGGTAATGGAGGCCTGGTTGACAAGCGCCTCACCCGAAACCACCTTGCCGTCCAGTGGAATCATGTTGCCCATGCGCACGACAATTTTGTCACCCACCTGCACATCGCCCACAGGCACCAGTACCTCCTGACCATTCGTCAGGGCCCACACTTTTTCCACATTGAGCGACATGGTGCGCGCCAGGTCCGCTACAGATTTCTTGTGCGTCCACTCTTCCAAAATTTCGCCGATACTCAGCAGGAACATAATAGAAGTGGCAGTTGCCATATCTCCGCGTATCATAGAGACCGTAATGGCGGTCGCATCAAGTACAGAAACTTCCAGCTTCCCTTTCAGCAGTGACTGAATTCCTTTTTTAATATAGCCAATCGTCTGAAACGCCGCGATTGCCAGGCGAATCGGCATGGGCAGGAAGAGAATGCTGACCGCGCGCCGCACTGCAGTGAATACCAGCCGGTCTTCATACTGCCGATTGAGTGCCCGCCCGGTTTCCTCGGGGACAAGCGACGCGCTTTCTTCATAAGAAAAAGCTGACAGCGCATCAATAACCGCGCCGCGCACGCAGAAAAAGCGAATAACCGCATCACCTGTGCGGTCGTATACATGAACGTCTGTGACACCGTCCACTGCTTTCATATAGTATTCCAGAATATCCGCTTGAGAAAGCGTCATGTGCGGCTGCATCACACGCACGCGAAGCCTTCCGCCGGATTCGTGCAGTATCTTGCATTTCATAGGGTTTTCCTGCTCCTATCGATGATTTGAGTAAAAGAAAGAAGCCGCCCGCAGGCGGACTTCTTATGTAATCTTTATTCCGCGGCGGGCTCTTTTTCGTGCTTGGCGGCGCGGTCTTGAATAATTTTATCCTTTTCGTCAGCATACAGCTCATTGCGGGCTTTCGCGTCAGCAAAAATATCCCCGCAGTCTTCTTTAATATCCGTCAGTTCGGTCATAATGGCTTCTTTTTCGCGCAAAACAGCGGCAGTAACAAAAGAATAGACTTTTTTTGCATCTCGGCTGCGCAAAATCTGATAACCCAATGTTGAGAGCAGTGCACCCCCGACTACAAGTTTAATTTTTCCCAGTTCCATACCATTTTCTTCCTTTCGTGTTGGTTTCTAATGATTATATTAGAAAACGCAACTTGGTTTCCACTCCATTCGGGCATTTGTCCGCGCATACCTAAGATGACTGCTCCCGGTATTTTTTCGGAGAAACCCCCATCACATCCCGAAAGGCCCGCGCAAACTTGCTGCCGTTGTCGTAGCCTACCTTTCCGGCAATCTCCATTACATTCTGATCGGTCTTGCTCAAAAAAGACGCGGCCGCCTGCATTTTCTGCGTACGCGTGTAGGCATAGACCGAGTCGCCGTAGACCCCCTTAAAGCTGGTTTTCAGCTGGGTTGCAGAAACATGAAAGATGGCAGCCAGCTGCTCTATGGTGATGTGTGCATCCAGGTGTGCGGTAATGAATCTACAGACCTGTTTTGCCAGCTGTACCTGTGCCCCAGTGTAATATTTCTGTGGAGCAGGGTCTATATCCATGCCGCTTAAAAACAAAAGAAGTTCCAGAACTTTCACTTTATAGTACCCTTTGCGAATAGAACTCGGAACCGCGTACAGCTCGGAAAAGATGTGCTCTAGACAGGGCTTTGACCGCATGACACAGCACTCGCTTCCGCTGCAGAATTTTCTGCTCAGCGCGGAAAGCTCGACATTAACATCCTCTAAAAAGCAGGAAAGGCTATTTGGCGCATATGCCGTATCAATAACAATGGTAATGCCGGAATAACGCCCGCCGGGAAAATAAGAGTCATGTGCCGCGTCATCTTTTCGGTTGATGGCAACGTCGCCTTTGGACAGATACAAATATTCGTCCTTAAAGGCACACTCAATGCGGCCTTCCCTGCAGTGATTGATTTCCATAATATTGCCGGTTTCCGCATGCTCAATGGAGCATTCCTGCGTATCTACATCATTGTAAGTCAGCTGAATCCCGGGAAACACCTGGTAGGTAGTCATCACCGCATCACCGAAGAGGTTGCGAATCCGGTAGACGGTGCTGTCTGCACTGCGGGTGACAATCTCGACATTGCCGCCGTAAAATTTTTTTTCCTCTTCCGTGGCCGCGATCATGGCCGTTTTTCCCAGCGGCCGCACAGCCGCCCAAACACCCAAGCCCCGGCGCCGCCCAATACACAAAGCAGAAACATTGCCGCAAGTCCATAAAGAACGGATTCCATTGCTTCCATACTGAATTTCTCCTTTGGCGCTGTATTTGCCGCCCGCATTGCCTTTTCAAATTGCCGATCACCTGCAAAGGTTTTTACGGCAGCGGCTTTCTGCACACGCAGTGCAGACGAAAGCCCTCGCGCTGCTCAAAGCGCTCCAAAATCATACCGCTATTTCTGCAAAGACCCGCGATTTCTTTTTCATTGTAAACGTGCACGTCGCCCGTGTGCAGAAAAAGGTTGAAAAGCGGCAGCTCAACATGATTCCATACCCATTGCATCGGCACAAAACCGGTTGTCATATCCCGCAGAATCAGCCGTCCGCCCGGGCATAGCACACGGAAAACGCTGTCAAAAAACGCCTGCGGGTGTGGGTAATGGTGAAAGCTCATAGAACAGAGAACCGTATCAAATGAATTCCTTGCAAACGGCAGCATTTCGCAGTCCCCGGCAAAGATGTGTTTAAGTCCCTTTCGTTTGGCCACCTCAACCATTTTGGGGGAAAGATCAATTCCTGCGTATTGTTTATCGGGGTATTTTTGTTTTAAAAAGAAAAGCATCGAACCCGTGCCGCACCCCGCATCTAAGACACGCCGGAAAGGTTCCTCTGCCAATTCTGCTGCAAGGTTAGGGTAATCTTTGCGGCACATGTTATAGACACTGGGGCTGCTGTCATCGAATTTCTCTGCCGCCTGGTCAAACTCGTGTATTGTCAGTGTTTTATACTGCCGGTCTGTCATGCTGCAAAACCACCTCTTCTTTCGTTATTGCACAGCACAGCGGCGCGGGGCCGCCACCCAGCAGAGGAGCTTCCACCGCAGAAAATCCATGTGCATGCAGGTATTCTAAAAATTCTTCCGCATTCCATTTTGCATGTATCCAGTTGTTTTGCTTCATCAACCGTGTCCGCAGACAAAAGGCAGCGCCCTCTCTGCGGACAAACGTAGGCGCAATCAGTAGCCCGCCCGGCTTTAGCACTCGCTTGATTTCCTGCAGCGCTTTTTCCGCACGCGGCATGGTTTGCAGGGCGTTGGCTAGCAGCACCGCGTCAAAACTGTACGGCGCATAAGGCAGGTTTGCCGCATCCTGTACAGAAAAGTGCAGTCGGCAGGACCCGTGGCGCTGCTTTGCTTGGGCTATCATAGCCGGTGAAAGGTCTGTTGCCTCCCAAAGGTGCGTGTAACCCGCTAACGAAAAGGAAAGCTCCCCTTTCCCGCAGGCAAGTTCCAGTATATTCATGTACCTGCTGAGATACGGACGAATTTTCAAAACAGCTTCTTCACAAAGGAATCGGCTTCTTTGCATGGCCGGGCTGCACAGGCGGGCATCTTGAAGCACCCGGTGATTTCCGATATGCACTGCAACTCTGCCTCACTTTCTGCCATAGAGCAGGCCCATCTGTCCTAGGACCAGCGGCGTGTTGAGAAAAGCCGGGGCATATGCCGGGCGACGCATATCCACAAAATGCAGTTCCTCTGTGTCGGGCTTCAGTTCCTTTACAAATTTATGGATATCTCCGTAGTGGCTCCGCGCAAAGAAAACATCCTCAAAAACGAAGTATCCGCCGGGCTTTACAACACGCAGGGCTTCACGCACCAGAGCCAATTTATCCGGCTGTGTTTTTACCTCGTGAAAAACGAAATTGCTGACCACAGCGTCGAACGCACCATCGGGAAAGGGCAGATCTGCCGCGTCGCCCTGTACAAATTCTGTACGGCGGGACACCCCTTCTGCACGTGCATTGTTTTCGCACAGTTTTTTGCTGTAATCCCACGCCGCACCCCAGTAATCAATACCGGTAACTTTCACGTCCGGAAAGTGCTTGGCCGCCTTAATGCTCATGGCTCCGCTACCGCAGCCGATTTCCAGCAGACTGCCCTCGCCGCTCCACCCTAGGACATCAAGGTAAGAGAGCACCCCGTCCAGCACCTTTCCCTGTACACCGCCGCCCTCGTACGAAAGGGTGCTGCGGGCTGCAGCCATATAAGCGGCAAAGGCACAGGCGGCAACAGCCAAGGCCAGAAAAAGGACACCGTACCATGCAGCATAGCCGGCAAACCAAAAAGCGGCAGCCGCGTCCACAGCAAACAGAGCGGCTGCAATGCCGCCCGACAGCGGTATCCATTTAGATACCCAATTTGCGTAATCTGCTTTCATACAGACCAGCCCCCTTCCCACAAAGATACTTTAAGCAAAAGCGTGCCCTGCAGAATTTCCATCTGCCCCGCTCACGGCTTTGCCGCTGTTTCGTGCTCTTTTTCGCTGGCACAATACGGGCAGCTGCCGCAGTGCCCGCTGCAACCGGACCCGCCCTTACTTTCTGTTTTTCCGCTGCACTCGGCGCAGGAACCGTGCTTCATCACATGACGCACCGCCAGCACAACCAAAGCAGCGATGCTAGCCGTAATCAAAATTGTTGCAGCCATAAAAGGCCTCCTTTTTCTATTGCGCGGTATTTCCGAATGGTCCGCAGCAGCCTTGACGATTTTTACTGCCGCATGGATTAGCCTTATCTAACTATTAAGTAGTTTAATACCTCTAACTGCTTTTGTCAATCGGTTTTGCCCGGCTTTGCAAAATTTAGTTAGATTTTTCTAACTCGCACCGTGATTCCTTGTAAAGTTGGTGCAGTTTGCCTGCAAAGCACAGGCACAAATGAAATTCTGTATTGATTTTGCAGGAAAGACAAATACTGAAATCAGCCACGCCGCAAGCTGTAAACGCATGGAAAAATACACCCAAATCCCTGCCTTGTCCGGTGTAATTGCCACAGTTTTGGTCGTCATTGCGGTTATACAAGTGATATGTTACAATGGGAAAAACGAGTATCCGCCGGTCGCCGGCGTAACAAAAGGAGTTACCAATATGATAGAATCAATTCCTGCAAAAACCTGGAAAGCCGACTTGCCGGCGTTTCGGGAACAGACCGCTGCATTTTATAAAGGGAAAGTAAGCATCGCCGCATACAAAGGGTTTTCCGGCTATTATGGCAGCTATGCGCAAAAGGGCGGCAAGGCCAGTATGCTGCGCCTGCGCATGCCTGCAGGCCGCGTGACAAAAGACAAGCTTGCCTTTATAGCGCAAGCGATACGCGACTATCAAGTGCCGCGCGTACACTTTACAACTTGTGAAACCATACAGCTGCATGACCTAAGCCAAGATACTGTGTGTGCTTTAATGGAAAAAGCTCTTGATGCGGGCATTGTTCCCATTGGCGGGGGCGGCGATTTTCCGCGTAATGTGATGTGCTCGCCGCTTTCCGGTACAGAGCAGGGCGAATACTTTGACGTAATGCCCTGGGCACTGGCCGCGGCCCAATACCTCATGCACTTCATCAAAGCAGAAAAAATGCCGCGTAAACTGAAAGTCTGCTTTTCCAACTCACCGGCAAATGTGGACCACGCCACTTACCGCGACCTGGGCTTTGTCGCACGCAAAGACGGCAAATTTGACGTCTACAGCGCGGGCGGGCTCGGCAACAATCCGCGCTTTGGCGTGCTGGTGGCAGAGGGCGTACCGCCCGAAAAAATTCTGTATTACATTAAAGCCATGTGGCTGAATTTTCGCGCACACGGCAACTACCAAAACCGCGGCAAGGCCCGCACCCGCTATATGCAGGAATCCCTGGGTTCCCTGGAAGCGTACCGGAAAGCGTTTTTAGAAAAGCTCGAAGAAGTCAAGGTTTCCGGGGAGGATTTGGGCCTTGCTGTACAGCCGGAGTCCCTGACAAAACAGGGCGATGGCACCACAGCCGCCGGCCCGCGTGTAACCAAACAGAAACAGCTGGGCCTGTATACAGTGGCATGGCACCCGCTGGGCGGCAAGCCCGCACCGGAAACATTCTGTGCGCTTTCTGACCTGCTGCAGGGCATAGACGCCGCAGAAATGCGCCTTGCGCCGGACGAAACTGCCTATCTCATTAACCTGACCGGCAAAGAGGCACAGCAGGTGCTAAAGCTGACCGCTGGCGATACCGCACAGAGCCTGTTTGAAACCTCTGTAAGCTGTATTGGCGCAAGCATCTGCCAGGTCGGTCTGCGCGACTCGCAGGCACTGCTGGCGGCCTGCGTAGAAGCCGTGCGCGCAGCACACCTGCCCGACGGCGCACTGCCGCAGATTCATATTTCCGGCTGTCCGTCCTCCTGTGGCTCACACCAAACCAATGTCATTGGCTTTCGCGGTGCTGTCAAGAGAGTAGATGGCAAGCCACAGCCCGCTTTCCTGCTCTGCGTAGGCGGCTGTGCGCTGCAGGGACACGAAACCATGGGCCGCGAACTCGGCACAATTATCGAAACAAAGATTCCGCAGTTTTTGGTAGAAGTGGGCAAAGCCGCGGCCGCCGCTGGAAAAGGCTTTGCCACATGGTACGCGGAAAACCCCGCCGCTCTGGAACAGATTGCGGCACCATATCTGGCATAACAAAGAAAAAATTCATGTAAAGTTTGCAGACGCTTTTCCCGCCGCTTTCTTTACAGCAGTTTTCCATACAAAAAGGTCTCCTGACGCAGCTTTCTTTGCGACAGGAGGCTTTTTGGGCCTAAAAGAATTTTATGTTGGCAAATACAGGTGCCGCTCAGCCAACCTGCGCGACAACTTGCTGATGTTCGCTGCAGCCGAGCAGACTTTCCCTGCCCAACGCCCTTTTCGAAAACAGATTGTATTTCTTTTTCAGTGCAAGAATACGCTCGACAGATTGATTGAGCCGCTCCTGTGAAATGCTGCCGCTCTTCACAGCTTTCAATACAGCCGTATAGGCTGCCTGCGGGTCCTCCGGCATTAAAATCATGTCGACCCCTGCGTGAATCGCGCGGACAGCCGCCTCGCCGGAAGAATAGTGCTGTGCCACCGCACCCATGTCCATCGCATCGGTAATCACAACGCCGCTGTAACCAAGCTCTCCGCGCAGCAGCCCCTGCACTACCTTAGACGACATGGTTGCCGGGGTACTGTCGCCGTTTATTTTCGGCAGACTGATATGTGCCACCATGATCATCTCTGCACCGGCTGCCGCCTGTGCTTTAAAAGGCACCAACTCCGTCTGCCGCAGCTGCGCCAATGTTTTATTAACCGCTGCATAGCCGGCGTGGGTGTCCGCAGAGGTATCCCCATGACCCGGAAAATGCTTGCATACCGGAATGACGCCCTGGCTACGGATGCCGGCACTGACCGCAGTGGAAAATGCCGCTACTTTCTGCGGGTCACTGGAAAAGGCACGCGTACCAATCACCTTATTTTGGGGGTTGGAAAAGACATCGCAGTCGGGCGCAAAGTCCAGGTTAAAGCCAAACACAGTCAATTCGCTGCCCAGCACTGCGCCTACCTGCTGTGCAAGGGACGTGCTGCCGGTCTGCCCCACTTTCCACATGGTGGGCACCGCTGTGGCGTGAATGCTGCCATTTGCAGAAACGCGCTGCACCTTGCCACCCTCCTGGTCCACCCCGATAAAGGGAGCTGTGGTACAATCTGCCTGGATATTTTGAATCAGCCTGCGCAGCTGTGCGGTCGTATGTACATTTTCTTGAAAGAGCACTACGCCGCCCGGCTGAATGTTTTTAATTGTTTTGCGCGTTACATTGTTGTAGGTATACAAATTCGTTCCGTCCGTGTCGTGCCGAAAACAAAGGAAAAACAGCTGACCTACTTTCTGCTCTAAGGTCATGTTCTGTACGGTCTGCGGCGCGGCAACCGCCCAGGAAGCTGCCTGTAAGGCATCTGCCACAGAAGCAGCTGAAGATACCTGTGCAGATGATGCTGCGCTGCCTGCGGGCACCGCCGCAGAAGACACATCTTGTGAAGATACCGGCGCTGAAGAAGCCGCTGCCCTGCTGCTTGAGGAAACCTGCCCCGCTGTGCTGCAGCCTGCTGCCACACACATGGCCAATGCTGTATATAAAATGGACCGAAACTGCTTTTTCATTATTACTCTCTCCTGTTCCAAATTCATCTGTCTGCTTCCAGTATAGCCGGATTTTACAGGAACAGCAAGTGCAGAGGGGCAGGCTGCAACCATGGAACTGCACCCAAAATGGGAAGTGCAGATAATTCCAGTGAAAAAGATTTCTATGCGAACGAAACAAAAGAACCATTTTATCTGATTCTTTCAGGCCAGCTTTCATGAGCGTTCAACACGAAAAGGCCGGCCTGCCGCAGAGAAAGCATTGCGGCAGACCGGCCTTTTACAATATACCAATGCACAGGCAAAGCCACTCGGTATGTCTTTCCTGTGACAATTTTTGCTGCTGTGTTTTAGGATGCTTTGTCGAACTGGCTGTTGTACAATTCTGCGTAAAAGCCGCCTTTTGCAAGCAGTGCGGCATGGGTGCCGCTCTCTAAAATGTCGCCGTCTTTCAAAACCAAAATCAAATCTGCATTTTTGATTGTCGAAAGCCGGTGCGCAATCACAAAGCTGGTGCGGCCCCGCATCAGGTTATCCATTGCCCGCTGCACCTGCAGCTCTGTGCGTGTATCTACGCTGCTGGTTGCTTCATCTAAAATCAGCAGCGGGGCATCTTTTACCATAGCGCGGGCAATCGTCAGCAGCTGCCGCTGGCCTGCGGAAAGACTGGCATTGTCATTGAGCACCGTGTCGTAGCCGCTGGGCAACTGCTGAATCAAATCCGACAGTCCCACCGCACGGCAGACCTTGTCGAGTTGTTCATCTGTGACATTTTTCTGGTTATAGACAAGGTTTTCACGAATTGTGCCCTCAAACAGCCATGTATCCTGCAGCACCATACCGAACTGTTCATGCACATTTGCCCGTGTGACCGCCTGTATGGATGTACCATCAATCGAAATACTTCCGCTGTTGACCTCGTAAAAGCGCATTAACAGGTTGACCAGCGTTGTTTTTCCGGCGCCGGTGGGGCCGACAATCGCGATTTTCTGTCCCGCGTGCGATGCAGCAGAAAAGTCATGGATGATTTCTTTTTCCGGTGTATAACCGAAAGAAACATGGTCAAAAGCAACGTCCCCATGCACCGCCTGCAGGTTTTCCTTTTTTTCCGTTTCGGGCTTCATTTCCGTTTCGTCCAAGAAATCGAACACCCTCTCGCAGGCAGCCGCCATGCTCTGCACACTGGTCGCGGCCTGTGAAATATTCTGTAAAGGCTGGGTGAACAAACGAATATACAACATAAAAGCAACAATGGTGCCGAAAGAGATTTTCCCCTGCACGGCCAATACCGCGCCCGTAATGCAAACGACCACGTAAGCAAGGTTCCCGATAAAAATCATCAGTGGCTGCATGAGACCGGAAAGGAACTGGCTTTTCCATGCGCAGGTGTAAAGTGTATTGTTCATTGTGTGGAACTCTTTGCGTGCAGCTGTTTCTCCATTGTAGGCTTTTACAACGTTGTGTCCGCCGTAAATTTCCTCAACATGCCCGTCGATTCTGCCGAGTTCTGTCTGCTGCCGGGCAAAGTAGCCCTGTGATTTCTGGATAATCATCATCATAAAAGCGAAGCCGAGCAGCGCGGCCAAAATGCCGGTCACTGCCATAATCCAGTTGGTGGCAAACATCATGATAACGCTGCCCAAAAGCAGGCAGATAGACGAAACCAGTGTGGAAAAGCTTTGGTTCATTGACTGGCTCACCGTGTCAACGTCATTGGTAACCCGGCTGAGCACATCCCCGGTGGTATGGGTATCAAAATATTGCAGCGGAAGCCGGTCGATTTTCCGTGCGATATCCCGCCGCATATTCTGCGTAACCCGCTGCGATACCGTTGCCATCAGCCACCCCTGCGCATAATTAAAGATAAAGCCCAGCAGGTACAAAACCGCAAGCAGAGCCGCAATATGCACGATAGCCGCGATATTTATGTGTGACGAGAGCCCGTCTGTAATCAAATTTGTAATTTTGCTCAACTGCCCCGGACCGATCAGATTCAGCACCGCACCGGCCAAAGACAGCACCGCTGCCGTCAAAATCATTCCGCGGTATTTGCCGATATAATGCAGCAGATTCGCATATGCCTGCTTTAAATCTCTGCTTTTTTCCACCGGTGCCATTCCGCCGCCGGGCATGCTGTTGCCCGGGTTAGAGCCGGGGCGCATTCTTTTCTCAGACATTTTTGAGTTCCTCCTTTGAGAGCTGCGAAGCCGCAATTTCCTGATAGGCAGCACAACTCGACAGCAGTTCCTCGTGCGTTCCTTTGCCCACCACACGGCCGTGGTCCAGTACAAGGATCTGGTCCGCGTGGCGAATGGTGCCGATGCGCTGTGCTACGATTAGTTTTGTTATATCTTTTGTTTTTTTAGACAAAGCATGGCGCAGTGCACGGTCTGTCTTGTAGTCAAGTGCAGAAAAAGAATCGTCGAAAATTAAAATTTCCGGCTTTCTGGCAATGGCACGGGCAATGGCAAGGCGCTGCTTCTGTCCGCCGGAAACATTCGTACCGCCCTGCGCAATTGCAGCATCATAAGTGCCCTCCATCTGCTCCACAAAGTCCGTGCTCTGTGCAATGGAGACCGCTTCTTTTACCCCTTCTGCAGAAATATCTGCGCCCGCTTTTTCTCCATAAGAGACATTGGAGCAGACAGTACCGGAAAACAAAACTGCCTTTTGCGGGATATAGCCCAATTTGTCGCGCAGCGCAGCCTGCTGATACTGCTTTACATTGATACCGTCTACAAGCACTTCGCCTTTTGTCGCGTCATAAAAGCGGGGAATCAAGTTAATCAGCGTGGATTTTCCGCTGCCTGTCGCGCCGATAAAAGCGACCGTTTCCCCCTTTTTTGCCTCAAAGCTGATGTCGGTCAACACATCTCCGCCCGCGCCCGGATAGCGAAACGACACATGCCGAAAGGCAACCGTACCGGTGCAGCCCTGTTTGCCCTGTGTATCCGCTCCATCTGTAATATGCACTTTTGTATTGAGGACTTCTGAAATGCGCTTTGCCGAAACCTGTGCGCGGGGCAAAAGAATGAAAATCATATTTAAAAGCATGAAGGCCATAATGACCTGCATCGCGTAGTTGGAAAATACAACCATCTGCGAAAAGATTGTGAGCCGGCTTGCTGCGCCCGCCGCCTCGATCAGGTAGGCGCCAATCCAGTAGACCGCCAGTGTAAGGCCGGAATTGATGAGCGTCATGCCAGGCGACATGATTGCCATTACGCGGTTGGCAATCAAATTTGTCTGCGTGAGTTCGTCATTTGCGTTTCCAAATTTGTTCTGCTGGTAAGCTTCTGCATTATAGGCCCGTACGACGCGGATGCCGGTTAAATGCTCGCGCGTAATCCGGTTTAAGTTGTCTGTCAGCCCCTGAATCCGGCGGAAACGCGGCACAGCGAAAATAAGAGTCGCCGCAAGCATTAAAATCAAAACAAAAACTGCGACCGCTGTGGCGGTTGTCCACTGCCAGCTTTTCCCCGCAATTTTAACGATGGCCCATACCGCCAAAATCGGGGCTTTGACAATGGCCTGCAGCCCCATGGCGACCAGAGTCTGTATCTGCGTAATGTCGTTGGTCGTGCGGTTAATCAGGCTTGCTGTCGAAAAGCGGTTGATTTCTTCCATGGAAAAATCCAGCGTTTTGTCATAAACTTTTCCGCGCAGGGTCTTTGCAAGCCCAGCTGCAACTTTTGCAGCCAAATACCCCACGACCATAGAGGCCGCCATGCTGCCCAAAGCGCAAAGCAGCATATAGCCGCCCTGTGTCAGGATAGCTGACATAGAGCTGCCCTTTGTCTCGACCAATGTTGTAATATCGGACATATAGTCGGGCAGTTTTAGGTCCAGCCAAACCTGTACCACGATAAAGCACATGCTCAGCGCAATCATGCCCTTTTCCTTTCGGGTAAAGTACTTCATAACCTTTCCCATTGCTTTGCTCCTTTATATTTAATACTATTATATTCTATTAGTGTTAGCTTTTTGGCAAAAGAGTACCGGCCTTTACCGGTATTTTTTACTGATGATTCTTTGCTAAAACAGAAATTTTTTTCATGAGGCGCAAATACTCTGCGGCGTCCTGTTCCCCTAAGTCATGCAGAAGATCTGCCATATCTTTTTCGATTTCTTCTTTTCTCTGCTTTGCCACCTGCCCGCCGCTCTGCGTGACTGATACAAAGACTTTTCGCCGGTCAACGGAATCATGCGAACGAATTAGGTACTTTTTCTTTTCCAGGCTATTTAAAATATTGGCAATACGTGCACTGGATAAATCGAATTGAGCAGAAAGCTCAGAAGGGGTTGTGCCCGGGACAGCGGAAACATAGCCCAACACGGCCATTTCTCCCTGCGTGACTTCCTGTACGCGCCTGCTGGGTCCGTGCTGTAAAATCCGCATGTATTCCATCAGCTCTGCAGCTGCTTTTTGATAATCCATCTGTGTTCCCCCTTTCTATATATCTATTACTGATAGCTACTAGTATAAGCATTTTTAAGGAAATGTCAAGAGGAATTCAAATCTTTTTCTGTTTCTGCGTAAAAAATCCTGCGCAAAAATGACATGCTACATGGAAACAGCAAAAAGGAAGACACTGAAAAGGCGTTCCGCTTGTTGTTTCCTTTCTGTTTGATTGCTTGCAGAATGTATTTGCAAAGCAGTATACGATGGCTTAGTGCAGAGCATTTTTCCACCGGAGTGTATTGCAAGAAAGGCCGGCAGTAAAACTGCCGGCCTTTCTATTTAGAATATTAGAATGGAAAATTCTTGCTGAAATGTGCTTATTCGATGGTCTGCAGGCCGGTCAGCTGATACAAAGCCGCCCCGTGCGGCGGCAAAGCCGCCGAAACCGTATCCTTTATAGTACCCAAATCCCGGTGTGCCCACAAATCCCGCACATCTGCCTGCGCCAAAGAAATTTCGGACAAAGGAGACGAAACCTCCGCCGCTGTGTCACTCAGATTAAAGAGCGCCAGATAGCGGCTGGTGCCGGTGTCTTCTGTACTGGTCCACACCACGTGTTCTTCGTCCCGCGCCAGCTGACACACGTTCTCTGTATGCCCCAGCAGGTGCATTACTTCAGCATTTGTCAGCAAAGACAGCGTCCATTCGTCACAGTCCGGCAAATTGCCGCCCATCATCAGCGGCGAGCGGAAAATGCACCACAGCGTCATCATGGTTACCTGCTCTGCCCGGGTAAAGCGGGTCCTGCGGTCCTGATGAAAGCCGATGCCGATGCGCCCCAGCGGCAGCATGTCACAGTCCGGCCAGCAGCCGGCAGACACGTGTTTCTGCCACACTTCACAGCGCTCAAACATTGCTTTCAGCAGGTCCCAGTCGTCCCAAAAGTCATCAGTAATACGCCACATGTTGGCGTTCTTTTCCAAGTGCCACGCTTTTTCAATCACCGCCGGCCCCGGCGAAAGGCTGAGCACCATCTGCCGCCCGCTGTTGTCTATGGCACGGCGGATCATTTCAATTTCTTTTTCTGCAGAGTACGGCTGAGTTGGATACATATTGGTGTTACAGATATCATCTACCTTGACATAGTCGACACCCCAGTCAGCATACAGCTGAAAAATAGAATTGTAATACGCCTGCGCGCCCGGGCGGTCCGCGTAAAGGCCATACATATCTCCATTCCAGCGGCTGATGGAAAACGGATTGGCAACCTCATCGGCTGTACAGTTCCCGCCCAATACCGGCAGATGCGCATGAACTGCCTGCCGCGGAATGCCGCGCATAATATGGATACCGAATTTCAGCCCCATAGCGTGTATTTTCCCCGCCAGCGGGGCAAAGCCCCTGCCGCCTGCAGAGGACGGAAAACGGTTGACCGCAGGAATCTGCCGGCCGTATTCATCCAGCGTTAAGTGGGCAAAGTTTCGGTATTCCCGGGGGCCTGTGCCGGCCTGTGGCTCTGACCACTGGATATCGCAGACAATATATTCCCACCCAAAGGGTTTTAAGTGTTGTGCCATATAGGCGGCGTTTTGCACAAGCAGGTCTTCTGTAGCAGTGGCAGCCCAGCAGTCCCAGCTGTTCCAGCCCATGGGTGGTGTCATGGCCGCTTTATCTTTGTTTCTCAACATTGTTTGTTCCTCCCGTTGTCTGCAGTCTTTTGTGTTTCGGGCCGTCAGTCCGTTGAAAAAGGCTGTATTTTCAGAATCAATTTTCTTGAAAATTTATTTATAAATCTATCTCAAATTTCACGATAAAGCAAGCAATTTGATGATTCTTTTCAATAAGTTCAAAAAGGCCCTGCAAACTCAAAAGAATCTGCAGGGCAAAAAAGTGTTTATGATTTTGCAGAAAAATTGCCATATCGGTGTAAATACATAACATACACCTGGCGGGGATGCCACACACCTGTAGACAGGAATATCCTATTTTCTTGGCACACGGCTTCGGATTTATTCGTGAAAATACTGAATCATTTCCTGACTCCAGCCTGCAGCTGAAGTAGCAAAGGCCAAATTGCACCCATGCTCTCCAGCAGGGTACAGCTCAAATTGGTGCAAGACGCCGGCTGTCTCCAGCGCTTTGGCAAACCGGACTGAATTAGAGGGCGGAACGCAGCTGTCATCCGCGCATGTCCAGAGGAATGTTTTCGGATAGTCCGGCGTAACAAGCCGCTCCACGCTCAGCTTATATTTTAATGTTTCGTCCCCATTGGTAAGGTTTTGAACGCTGTCTTCGTGGCATTCTTTGATGCAGCTGATAACCGGATACCCCAGACATATTTTATTGGGCCGCAGGGATACGGAAGTATCTTCAAATTGATGATACAGTGCACCCATGGAAGCACACAAATGCCCGCCTGCCGAAAATCCCATCAGCATTAAATTCTCCGGGTCTATTTCGTATTCTTCGGCATGGTTTCTGACATACCGAATTGCGAGGGCCAGGTCTTCCTGCGGTGCAGGGTAGGCATTCGGGGCAACGCGGTAGTTGAGCACAAAAGCGCCGTACCCCTTGGCTTCCATAAACTGAAGCACCGGGTTGCCTTCTCCGCTGAAGCACACTCTTTCGTATGCACCACCGGGGCATATAATAACCGCCGGCCTTTTACTTTTCTTGTACAAAAACCTTTCCTGCCTAGGGGTTGGCGACAACAGAAAGACAGACTCTTTCTTTCCACCCGCACTCTTTGCGGGCGTCCAGTCACATCTTTCATTCCAAAGGGAAATGCAGCGTCTGGATTTATGGTCTAGGATATCAAGAATAACATCGACCGCCGCTAAGAGCTGATCGATGACCGCCGAAAACGGCACACCCCAGCTGCACACAGCGTGCTGTTCAACATAAGCCAGCGGCAGATGGTACATTGCCTTTGGAATCATCTCTAAATTGTCTTCCTGAAAAAGGGTTTTCAGATAGTCCAGCATTTCCGGATATGCAAGGATATCGTTCATACAGTTGTATTTCGTAAATCTCATGGCTTGATTGCTCCTCTTGCCGCAGTTTAAATTTCGTTTGTATTCCATTGTACAGTACAAAACGTCAGGTGGCAAGTTGGAAAACATACAAAAAGCGCTCAAATTGCAGCACTGGCTCAGCATGCCGTTTCTTTGGGAGGGCACTTCCGTTAGAAATTTTTATAACACACGACAATTTGCTTGTTGCATAATAGTTGCATAATATAAGAATTAAAACAGGCACTGAAACCGCATTTCCAAGCAGTTTGAGAGCCTGTTTTGTATAAAAAATGACTAAAGCGGCATACACACTGACAACTAAACTTTTAAAATGCGAATTCTACTTGTTTCTTTTTCTGTACATTTTAAAATTTCAGATTTTTCTCTGCCGGTTTTGATTCCAACAATTTTTTCCCCTGCTTATAGGAATATAATACCACTGCATGGTTATTAAGCGCCTCATAAAAATTGGGCGCATCTAAAATAATAAAGTTTGCCGGATTTCCCACTTTAATACCGTAAGACTCCCCCAAATGCAGCGTTTTAGCTGCATTGTAGGAAATGAATCGATAAGAATCTAAAATATCCTGATACCCAAGCATGTGGCAGATGTACAAGCCCATAAATACAGCGTCCCGCATACCACCGTCACCCAGCGGATTCCATGGATCGCAAATGCTGTCACACCCAAAAGAAACATTGATTTTTTCCTGTGTCAGCTCTTTTACCCGGGTTACACTGCGCCGCTTCGGATAATTATCTGCTCGGCCGCCCAAGTGAACATTCACGCATGGATTTGCTACGATGTTGATATGTGACATTTTTAAAAGCCGCATCATGTATCCATTGTTATACGAATGCATGGCTGTAGTATGACTGGCAGTAACACGGTCCCCTAATCCCGATTCATAAGCGCGCTGTATGGATACGCTGGTAATTTTCATTTCCAGCTTTGTGCAGTATGCGGCGCTTGGCCGTCAAAGTGCAATTCGGTACATCTGTATGTTTTGCGGAGAATCCGGATTGCATTGATAAGCATGGAATGAAAAACTTGCAGATGCACTGGCTGCAAAAGAAAATTACGAACAAGACATACAGGAAATCCGCGTCACCAGAATAAATACATATAATTGGTAAAAAATAAATTACCAGCACTTATTGATTTAATATTAACATTTTATCAAAAAAATAATATAATTGTTTATACATATTAGGGAATAAAATTAATTATTTACAATTACTATCATATAAAAATTTCCAATAATTTTCAATTTCTATAAATGTTTTATGAAAGGGGTGAGTCCTGTGCAGTAGCGAAAATGAGCTTGTTATCTCAAAGCGCAAATTGCATGTACAAAATTATACGTGTAAATCAAATTTACACATCTCAAATAATGGAGGATTTATCATGAAAAAAAGTGCAAATAAAATAATCGCATTATTAGGTGCTGGCGTATTTGCTGTTTCATGCGCTGCTGTTCCTACATTTGCGTATACAAAATGGACTGCATCCCTGCCGAGTTGGCAAAGACAAGTTGATTGTCAAACAGGAACAAAATCAACTACATATGCTGCAAATAAACAAGTCGATGTCAGTGTGTGGAAAACCGCAGGATATTCAGATCGTTGTACATTTTTGGTAAGAGCATATTATGGTGGTCAGTATCGCAATGTAAGTGCCGAAAGAACGGTATATGCTTCAAACGGAACGGTTCCCCTGATGTTAACTGATTCGAATGCAACAAAGGGCGTTCAGCTTGTACTTGTGGGAAAGAATCCGAAGCTCAATACGTCCAACATATCTTGTGCAGGTACTGTTGATTTCCATTAAGGCTGTGCACGGACAAAATCCGGCCACGAGTTTCTGTGGGCCGGATTTTATTTTATAATAAGGATTTTGAACCATTCATCTAATTTCATTATGGGTATTGGCGCGTAATTTTCAAAAGTATGGAGATGTGAAATGCTAAAAAAATTACAGAAGACTAATCTCAAAGTTTTATTTAGAAACCGACGGTTTTACATTGTGCTGTGCGCGGTACTGGTCTATACTATGATTCCTGTGCTGGCGATGCTGGCAAAACTATACAAGACAGATGTGGGAACGCTCTCTGCTGCTTTTGTATATTTTGGTCAGGCACAGGTCAATGATTTGTACAGCTTCGACAGCTTCGGACTATTTTATTTGATTCTTTTTCCTTTCGCAGTTTCACTGGCTTATTCCGACTGTAATTTTGCAGAGAAACAATATGGAAGTGACTGTATTACAATTACAAGAGTAGGACGATTCAACTATTATACGGCACAATGGATAACGGTTTTTATCGCGGGTGCGTTAGTCATATGGATTCCCCTTGTAATTGAAAAATTAGTATTAATGACTGCGATTCCATTGGATTCTCTGAAAATCACACCCTTCTATCCATTGAATCCGTATACTGCTTTTTCTTATTTGTTGTATTGGAAACCATTATTCTACAACCATCCGTATGTTTACTTCTTTGTTTATGATTTGATAACGGCATTTTTTGGGGGGATTTTTGCGCTGCTCTCTTATGCACTTTCTATTCACACAAAAATGAACCGCTTTTTGATTTTAACCGTACCCGGTATTTGCTACATAGTTACTGGTATTCTTCTTGGCAATTCATATCAAGTATATATGCCTTTCTGCTGGATTATACCGCCTTTTAGGGCAGCAGACACAAAGTTGAACTATCTCATATGCGGTGCAGTTGTACTTTTTCTCTTTGACTTAGCAGCGTTGCTTGGAAAAATTCATGTCAGGCGGGATGAATTATGATACTTCGTACGCTTGTAAAAATCTATTATCGCAACCGGTCTGTTTGGGCTGTGTTGCTTGTACTGCTAGCATTTACGGCGCTGGGGATTTTTCGACCCAATATACTGGTTCAGTTTGGTTGGGAACAGAACCCGAAGTTTTATATTGCCAACTATGCATCGTTTTTCTTTTGGTTCACTACCGCAGCACTTTGCTTCCCTCTGTTTTTAGTTTTGCTGCAGCCGCAGATTCATTTTTTTGAGCAGGAAACTGTTTTTTTTAGATTGTCCTCGAAAAGAAGATGGTGGTTACTGCGGCTTGGTTGCGCGGCGGTAAGCGCCATACTATATGTTGTTCTGCTATATGTCTTGATGTTTGTCCGGGCAGCCGCCTTTGGGCAAATGGCTCATTATGCGCGAAATGCGTTGTTTTTTCTGCAGGCTTTTGTGTCGCAGTGTATAACTTACACCTTTCTGGCATTTGTGTATCTACTTTTTGCGCAGATATTTTCCAGCCGTATTCTGGGCTGTGTAATTAGCTACGGTCTAATCCTATATGATTATGTAATATTGATGGGCGGTCTTGACGGATTTGCCTCATCGGGAGTTTTACAGGCAATTTCTGTGAGGATGGAAACCAGCAGCTCCTATGGGATAAACTTAGTAAGAATCCTCATTTACATTGTTGCAGTCATCGTAATTGGTATGCTGCGCTGCCCCAAATACGACTGTCTTCCCAAAGAAAAGGGGGAGCAAAAATGAGTTGGAAAAGGCTGATGTCACAAAGCTATCGTTACCTGATAACCGTTGTGGCCTTTCTTCTGCTACTTGTTCCTAATGTGGGACTTATCCGCCAGATGAACGGCAGCTTGGAGCTTTATTTTTTGGCGTGCTATGGCGGCATTTGTGATGTAACAGATATGCTGGGTTTTTTAAATATGCGGTGGATAATACTCAATGTGGTGTCAGTTTATATGCTTTCCAACCTTTTTATGGAGGACTGCCGCATTAGCTATGTGTATGTTTTTACGCGTTCACAGAAAAAGTCGAGGTGGCTTTTTCGGCAGATGCTCCATTTGCTGGGAAGAACCTGCAGCACTTTTGGGCTGCTTTTCATTGTTACCTTGCTACTGGGTGTTTTTAATGGACTGAAACCGCAAAACAGTATGCATATGGCAATTTTACTGTTGGTGCTGTATGTGCTCAATACAGGCACGGTATTCTTTTTCGCTTTCCTGCAAAATGCTTTTTCTCTCAAATCAGGAAGTGCGGCTGCATTTATCATCACTTTACTCTTTTATTTCGTTCCCGTTTTTATCGGCTGCGCACTTTACAAGGATGCTTCATCGCTGGTGCCCCTGTACATATTGCTGCCGGGTGCCAACCAAATGCTCCTGTGGCACACACTTCCGTTTACAATTTCCGGTCAGGAGACGTTTGGAATTGTGCCGGTTCCTAATGCAAGTGCGGGAGGCTGTATTTGCGCAATTATCCTGTGGTGTATTATTTGTTATTGGCTGTATCGCCAGTGGTTTTACAAGCAGGACATGATTTCATTGATGAAGGAGGAACAAGGATGAGCGTTACAGTAGAAGTAAAAAATTATACTAAAACAATTAAAGGACAAACCGTTCTTTCAAATGTGACTTTGCAGTTGGAAAGCGGTGTTTGCTATGGATTATATGGTCATAATGGGTGCGGAAAATCTATGCTTATGCGCGCGATTGCAGGACTAATCTGCCCTACAGAGGGCTGTGTGACTGCGTTTGGAAAGGATTTAAATAATTCCAATTCTTTCCCGGACAGTTTGGGACTGATTATTGAAAACGTTGGTTTCTGGCCTTATTTTACGGGACTGGAAAATCTTAAATTACTGGCTTCCATCAAAGGGGAAATTGGTGAGCCGGAGATTCGGGATGCCATTACACGCGTGGGACTTGATCCGGATGACCGGCGGGTCTATCACAAGTACTCTCTGGGTATGAAACAACGGCTGGCTATCGCGCAGGCGATTATGGAAAAGCCAAAATTAATTTTGTTGGACGAACCTACCAATGCATTGGATGAAGACGGCGTTGCATTGATTCGAAAAGTTGTGCAGGAAGAAACCGAACGTGGTGCAACCGTTTTAATTGCCAGTCATAATCGTGAAGATTTAACCACTTTATGCAGCCAGTTCTTTAAGATGAATGCCGGGAAGGTGCAACCGGCAGAAGGTGTGGCATAATATGAAAAATAAATGGTATCTACTTCCCCTTTCCTTTGTGCTCGCCTGTTTTATCTTTGCGGCAGTTGTTCGGGTGTCCTGCCCAAGTAACCTGTTGAACCACGCACAAACGTATACCTACAATGCGAACGCAGAGGATACAACGTCATTTTTAGAGGGAAAGGGTTTTCACACCGGTGCAGACCTTGTGTCAGGTTCTGATATTATTGTGCAGGGGAAATGGTCAGGCGAGCGAAAAGCAACCAATGACGCACTTTATACCCCTGTAAACGTGGAAAAAGTGAATAAAGGGAGTGCTTCGTTAGTAGGAAAAACAATTTTGGTTGTGCAGCAGATAAATATAATTGAAAATAATGAGCAAGCATTTTATTATGACGCAGCGCAAAATGCAATGATTCCATTGCAAAAAGATATCAAATATTTATTGCTGCTCAAGCATGTACCGTCAGATGCATCAAAAACTGTGGACTCTATGCAGTATTATCCTGTCAGTGAATCTGCATTTGGTATCTATCGATTATCTAACAAAAAGCAACCACGTGTTTTAAAATCTACAGAAGAAATAATTCACTTTAACGAATTACAAGATTTTGACCTGTATACCTCAAAGCAAGCACAGCTAGACAAGTATTATAGATATAAGGCGGACGTTTTTGCAGCAATACATCAATAACGTTTAACAAATTAGTTATGATGTATAGTGTAACCTGAATTACTGGAGAATAGTATGTTTTGTTGTGTGGAAATTATTATCGGGACAAAACACTGAACCGATAAGTGCACCAGAAACCACGGACTTAAACACAACCGTTAAAAGACAATTATAGAATTTATCAATACACTAAATATTTACAGCACGTTAGAATTGCCTGTACTTTCACACCCCAAAGTACAGGTTATTTTTATATGCAAACGGCTGTTCCTGTTCCAATTCCGCACGTTGGATAGCTGTTTGCAGCTGCTTGTACGCCTGCTGCGCTTGTTCTGTTTCACGGGTAAAACTGACTGCTTTTCGCAACGAGGAAAGCGCGCGGATCGTACCAAATTCACAATTCAAATGGTAGAGCCTGAATTCTTCGTATACACGCCCTTGCTTTGGGATACGAGAAATTTTCATCGTCAAATAGTGACGGAAGAACGCATCCATAACGTACCCTGTGTTTCGTATATAAACAACTGCTCCATCGGTCTCCACAAATGTTCGTATACAAAAGTTTGCTCTGCTGGCGCCAATCCCATAAGAACATAATTTCGAATTAGATCCGACTCCGATAGCTCCTTGTCGGTGGAATTTAAACTTTCAAAAATTGCCTGTGCATCATCCAATGCACGATCCATTCTTCCAGCTTTCCATTTTGTCTTGGGATTTTACGGATACCTTGAAAATTGAGCTGTTTAGCAATCCCACCATAACCGATTTCGGATGAAGTGAACATATCAAAAATTTTGCGTATAGCAACGGCTTCATCTTCTTCAATAATAAGCTTGCTATCTTTCAGCGAATATCCATAAGGGGCAAGACCGCCATTCTACCCACCTTATCTTGCTTTTTCTCTGCGCCCGTTCATGGTCTGCTCTATAACATTTTCTCTTTCAATCTCTGCTACAGCAGATAAAACTGAAATAAGCAGCTTACTACTTGTCTGCGAAGAATCAATACCTTCTTCGATACAGAGCAAATTTACGCCATAAGATTGAATTAGCTCAAGAGGATTTAGGATGTCAGCTGCATTTCTACCAAAGCGCAACAGCTTATAGACAAGCACATATTCAATTTCCAGCCCGTTTTCTATATCCCGTAGCATCTTTTGGAATGCCGGACGACCCTCAATTGATTTACCGGATTTGCCGGCATCCTCATAAATATCCACTATTACCATTTCTTCTCGATCAGCAAAACGAGATAACACATTTCGCTGTCCCTCAAGACTGTATCCATCGACCTGCATCTCTGTACTTACACGAGGATACAGAACACATCGTTTTCCATAACGGTTCATTATCATACCTCCAATTTGTATTCTGGAAAATACCGATATGTAAAAGCTGCATTACGCAGCTCCTTCAAGCTCAGCCAGCACATCATCACCATATTTTGCAACGATAACTGCCAGAGAGTTGATAGAGGCTTCAAATTTCTGCGAAGCGTGCAACCTATCTTCACGCAACGCTTTACTATACGAAACCGATAATTTCCGATTATCAGCCATACCGGTATTTTCCATGTAGAACCACCTCCGTAATTCTCAACCTCATTATAGTAGAACCCTGATATAAAATTAAAGATGTCGCTATGTACTGCGACATCCTTGCTTTTTTGAAACTGATATTAAATTGTTTCTGACTTTGTTTTGCCAACGCCGAGCGACAAACTGATATAAAGTGCCTTATCAACCCCAATCTGCTCTTTATTGGAAAGCCTACCTAAATACCTCTGCACACGCTGCTTATCAATCGTAAAGAGCTGTTCCAGTTGCACAACAGATGCTTTTGTAAATGCACTGTTTTTCTTTATCAGAAAGTGTGTCGGCTGGCTCAACTTCTTATCAGCACGAGATGTGACCGTGCCTACAATCAAGGTCGGCGCGTGGTAATTGCCCCGATTGTTTTGAATGACTACAACCGGGCGAATGCCGCCCTGCTCAGAACCGAGGTACTGTGTCAGGTCGGCATAATAAATATCGTCTCTGCGATATACCCAATTTTCTCTTATCATTGCGGTTCCTCCTTTCATTGGGTATGTACCAAAGAGCAGCACGATGGCTGCCCTTTCTTAAAATATGTGAGTTTCAAATTTGTCCTCGACACCCCTGAAACAAGGAAGCTGTTGTCAGCTCCATAGGGAAATCATCAGGCGGCCAACAGCGAACCGGCTCCACAGGTGTTCAACCTCCCCATCTTCTTTGTGATCGGGCCGCGAATTACGGAAGTATCATTATTCCTGTCATGTGTTATCGCCATATCGGTTGCTGCCCGATATTTACAAGCCGGTCTTTCTCGCTCCAACAGCCAAAAATCGTTATCAACATACAAGGAAACAAATTGCATGATTTTGTGCTGCCATCATGGCGTACCGCTGATGTGGCTGCTGCATTCGCATCCATGACAGTAATGTACCTGATGAATGATATGTAATTTTCAAGGTGCCGTCAGCTTATATATTTCCTTTCGCTGTAAGTAAAGTTTATCGTGGATAGCCATGTTTTTTTAGCGCATAGCTTTCCCGGTAACCGCCCATCTAAAGGGCGGTTAATATTCATTCACACAGGTGTTGAGTATGTTAATTGCAGCGTTAATCCGCTTGCGCATGATTTCCTCCGAAAGTGTTTTTCCAAGAACCAGATAATCCAAGGAAACATCAAAACACTCTGCAATCTCAACAAGCAGGTCGATAGAGCCGCCACTCACGCCGGACTCTACTTTTCTTAAATGGCTGTCACTGATATTCAAATGCTGGCTGAACTGCTCCTGCGTCAAGCCGTGGGCGGTACGGAGCTTCTTAATTCTTGCTCCGCTGGATTTAGGGTCAAAATACATAGTCTGTTTCCTCCAATTTTTTGAAATTTGAATGGGCGAATTTCAAACCCGGTCGGAGGGGACCGGCAATGGAATGGTCTGCCTAAAAGAGCGCAAAAAAGCGCACCAGAACTCTTAATAGAGCTACTGGTGCGCCAATAGAAACCGATATGATATTTCTTGTTCAGATACCCCGATAATGCCGATTGTGCGGTAGAATAAGTTTGTGCAGTTGCTGCAATTTTTTTAATTGTTTACCGATGCGTGGCTTTTCTACCGCCAGCAACTTTATAAAAAGAAAGACCAAAGCTACCTCCAGAACGGCAACCTTGGTCGAAGCATGACAAACCGCCCTGATGAGTTACCGTTTTTTTAACTCATCAGAGTGGTTTCTTATATTATGAGATAATCGGCATAATCGTACTGATTTAGAAGACCGATAAGGTCATACCACGAAGCAAATCGGAACGATAGAATAAGGTTGAGGTGAACAATTATGCCGAATAGTGATTTGAAATACTTGGGTCAACAGCTGCGCGCTGCAAGGAATGAGGCCAAACTCACGCAGGAGCAGCTCTCTGATCTTAGCCATGTGTCCATCAAGCATATTGCAGGGATTGAAAAGGGACAGAAAAATCCGTCCTTTGAAATACTGCTTGCACTCTCCAAAGTGTTGAAGCTGTCTTTAGATGGGCTGGTAGTATCCAATATGTCTGAGGAAGAAAAGGCCTGCAAGCAACTTGCAGTCAGCTATATGTCCTGTCCTCCTGCAGCACGGGATGCACTGTTAAAGTCCACGCAGGCACTTGCAAATGAGTTGAGTACGCCGGTTAAACACATGGAAACGAAATAAGCCAGTGGGTGAGGAGAAGTCCTTACCCACTGGTTTTTTGCTACACAAAATAAAAACAGCACTGCATCATTCCCAACTCGATAGGTATGATTATACAGTGCTGTTTTGAGATAACACGGAGTAAATTTAGAGATTTTGCAGAGATTTCAGCAATGGGATTTATTGTCACTCATTGCCGCATCTGATGCGGTATCCAATCCCATGCACGGACTTTATCAGCTCTGGGTCACCCAGCTTACGCCGGAGCTGCTTTATCTGAAAGAAAATGGTGGACTTGTCCTCCATATAGATGTCATTCCAGACTGTTTCATAAATTTGCTCGTATGTAAGCACCCGGTTTCGGTGCTTCAGAAGATAGTACAACACATCAAATTCTTTCTTGGAAAGAGCAACCTCCTCGCCCTCCACCAGAACGGTGCGGCGAGCAATGTCCAGCAATAGTTTATCATAGCTTACAACAGCATATCCACGCTCCGCAATGTAGTTTAGCTCCGTGTACCGCCGAAGAAGCGCCTGCGCTTTGGCAAGGCATTCATTCAGTTCATACGGTTTCGCAAGAAAATCATCTGCACCATGATTGAGCGCTTCCACTCGTTCTTGTGTGCTGGCACTTTCTGAAAGGATCAGGATTGGCATAGGCTGTAAATCCCGCATAGCCGCAATCACTTCACGCCTGGATTGTTCCGAGAGAGCCACATCCATGACAATCAAGCTGTAATTATTCATCCGCATACGAAACAAGCCTTCCTCTGCAGTGTAAACATGGCTCACGCTAATGACTTCATTTTCAAAAGCATCCCTGATGTGTTCAAACACTTCCTCGTCCCGGTCAATGACCAATATTTCTTTTTTCATTATGCTCCTCCTTTCAGATAAGGACGGCATTTTTCTGTCGCACTTAAATTTACTATTTGATGCATATAACTTTTAATTTGTATGATACCTCAGTCTTACTTAAATAGGCCTATTCTTGAAGAGAATCAAATATATTCTGCCGTATCATCTATTTGCTTCTATCAATCACTTTATTGAACGATAGTATTTATAAAACATTGGTGCTGTTGTACAAACCGCAATAGTATCTGCAATCGGCTCTGCGAGATATACGCCCATGACTTGATTTTGGATTACAAGAGGCATCACAAAAATTAAGGGGATCAACAAAATGATTTTTCTCCAAATAGTTAGAAAAATTGCAGTAGGCGCTTGATCCAATGCTACAAAGCTATACTGACAAGCAACTTGAATTCCATAAATCAGTAGCATAGACAAATAAACTCGCATACTCCACCCTGAATATAAGATAAGCTGTGTATCACTTGTAAAAATACCTGCAACTGTTTTCGGCATAGTCATGCATACAATCCAAATAATAAACGAACCTGTCACGCATGATATTAAAAGCATACGGAATATTTGTTTTACTCTTTTTAAGTTTCCAGCTCCAAGATTATAACTTAATAGCGGCTGAGCCCCCTGCACTAACCCCGGCAGGAGAAGCATGACAAATTGCATGACGCTGTTCAAAATACTCATTGAAGCAACCGCCATATCTCCGCCATATTTTTGAAGCGAAGTATTAAAGCTGATTGCTACCAAATTTTCGGTTAGCTGCATAAGCGCTGGTGAAGCACCAAGTAAAATACAAGGCAGAAGAATATTCTTGCGAAATCGTATCATACTCCACTCTAACTGAAGTGTACTTTTTTTCCCTCGCAAATACCTCACCACGAAAAATGTTGATACCGCCTGCGAAATAACAGTTGCCAAGGCAGCTCCGCATACTCCCATCTGAAATATGTTTATCAAAATAGCATCTAAAACGATATTCGTTATTGCGCCAATTGCTACGTTTTTCATGCTTACAAAAGTTTTCCCTTGTGCGGTAATAAATGCATTTAATCCCAGCGTAAGTTGAGTAAATACTGTGCCAAGGCAATAGATGTTCATGTAATCCGTAGCATAGCCGATTGTGTCACTACTTGCACCAAACAGCAATAAAATAGGTTTTCCAAAGGCCAGCATAATTATCGTGATTAATACTGAAATCCAAATCAGCATCCATGTGCAGCTTCCTAATACCTCCCTTGCTTGCTCTTTATCCCCTTTGCCAAGGAATATAGATGCCTTAGGTGCGCCGCCCATACTGACCAGTGCAGCAAAAGCAGAAATTGCTAAAATGACTGGTGTAGTTACTCCGACTCCTGCAAGAGCCTGTTTCCCTGCAACTGGAATATGCCCGATAAACATTTTGTCAACGAGATTATATAAAATATTAATCAGCTGTGCCATGACTGCCGGAACAGCTGATTTTATAAAAGCTTTGTGGACTGGCATAGAGACCTGCAGATTTTCATCCTCCATTTTTATCCTTCCAAACTTCGATGTTATATACTTTTTATCTGTGGCAAATCTGCATTGCTACTCCATCTGCCATAATTTGAAAACCATGTTTTTGGTAGAACGATGCATTCTTGCTCTCTTCCGGCATGATTTCAATATAAAGATAGTTTTTATATTTTTCTTTAACCAGTTCTATCATCTTGCTTGCAATGCCATGTCCATGATAATCCGGATTTACCAATACATAATGCATATATGCAACCATTTCTGTATCATCTAATAAGCGTACCAACCCCACCAGTCTATCTCCATCCCATGCGGTAATGACAGTAGATGAATTTATTAATGCTTTATAAAGCCTTTCGGGATATTGACCGGATACCCAACCTACAGACAAAAAGAGTTTTTCCGTCTGCTCCATTGTAAAAATTTTGTCCTCTGTATATTTGATTTCCATGAATATCACTCTTTCTATTTATAATCACATTTCTGGCAATGAGCCATCTTCATATCGGAATCTTCTTTATAAAAGATACCCGCCCAATGGCAAATGCTTTGCAAAATAGGAACAACGGTTTTTCCACGCTCAGTTAATGTATATTCAACTCGTGGAGGAATCTCGTCATATGATTTTCGATCCACAATTCCGTTTGCAATCAATTCCTTTAGCGTAGCTGCAAGCACAGCATCAGTAATATTTCCCATCTCTTTACGCACTTCGCTATAACGAAGTGTTCCTTTTGAGGCAAGCACACAGATAATACGGGAATTCCATCTCCCACCAAAAATATCCATTCCATATTCCAATGGACAACGAATGTCTTTATCCAGTTTTCTTTGATACAAGTCGATCATCCTTTCACGATACTGAATGCACAGTAAGCAAGGAATACTCCTAAAACAGCATTTATCAGCTTAAAGTGCTTTTCATAGATTGTTTGTAATTTAACTCCAAGAAAAGCCCATGTAAGACACGCAACACTTCCGATGCTCACAGCAAATATTCCGTATAATGCCAGGTCAACTGATGTTTTGCTATTTGGAATAAAATAAACACTAAGTAGCGTAGAAATATAAAAATAGATTTTTACATTCACCAGTTGTAATAATAGCCCTTCCTTTAGTGTGGGATTTCCACTTTTACTGTTTTCAGCCGCTGTACTACGAACAATATGAATGGCGAGCCATATCATATATACTCCACCAACATATTTTAGAATCGACAATAAGGAAGCAAACTGATGGGCCAAGCAGTAAATTGCTATTGTACACATCGTTTGTACAAGAGCATACCCCAAACAAATCCCAAGAATCAGTTTTTGGCTTTTTTTCCAACCGTACTGACTTGTTGTGTTGATCGCAAGGATATTCCCCGGTCCCGGTGTAAAAGAACAGGTAATCATATATAAAAATAAAGGTATCAGTACAGATAGTGGCATAGCTTTTCTCCATTTCAGTATAAGGGGACAACTTGTGATTGACAAGTTACTATTAAATTTATGAGTGTCAATTTTATGAATCTATCAATGAAACTGCTTTACGGTGGCAGAGAACTGTGCAACGCCCGCAGCCAATGCACTTTTCCCAATCTACAGTGCTTTTCCAACCAACCACTATTTTTATAGCCTGAACAGGGCAAACTTGCGTACAGGCTCCGCAGCCAACGCATTTTTGTTTATCTACAATCGCTTTTGCATTAGCCAAAATTCCACCTCCCAAATAAGAAAAAGCGAACACGGAGCTTTGACCACTCTGTGCCCGCTTTTCTTGACCATTACAGAATTTTCTTGTTATCAGCACCTGGCGTTGTAACAATAATCTTTTCTGGTGTAATGATCAATGCTCCCTTTGCTGTGGCTGCATTGTTAAACATCTTTTCCACCATAGCTTTGAACGTGTCAACCACAGCACCCTCAGTCACATATTTTGCAGTGCCTTTGATCTGGTAACCTTCCAAGTTCTGTGCATCATAAACGGAAATTGCAATTTTACCGTTGTTTGCTTTGATGTTTGCCAGAGTGGTTTCAAGAAATACGTCACCAACCAAGAGAGTACCATCCTCGGCTACATCCTTGAATGCGACCGGAACAACATTGGGCTCTCCATTTGCACAGGTTGCAAGATCCCACATACTGCTTTGCAGCAATTTTTTCACATTTTCATTCAACATAAAATAACCTCCCTAAGATAATTGTTTTGGGGCTTGTGCCTTATGCAATATTATATTTAAGCAACGCATCTGGAACAAGATATTAGTTAGTTTATAAGTAGCTATTAAATTTAATAGTATTGGTTGTATTGACTCACATAAATTCGGATATGAATGTCCAAATTTATGTGACAACAAATACTGGCAAGCAATGCTTGTTGAGGGCAACGCCCCCAAGCCCCTTTGAACACAGAATTTCATTCTGTGGCTGCGCGTTCTGCGAACGCTTTTAGAACATGACCGGCTCATCGCTGGCCATGTTCTTTTTCTTTCTCGGCATTCTGTTCCTCCGTTCCCATCAGCCGGTCAACATTGACTTTGGCGGTCAAAACCTCCTGCATTTCCTGACGAGCCTGCTGGTATTCCGCATAGGCTTTTTTCTTTGCTTCCAGCAAAGTCGCATACTCAATCTGCAATTCTTTTACCCGTGGCAGCTTCTGTACGCCCAGCTCATCAAATGCTTTCTTTGCCGCCTTGTGGAGCAGAATATCTGCTTCATGCTCTGCCAAAAACTTTTTGGAATACCCGGCTTTCCGATAAGCGGTATAGACCTCGCGGGTTTTAGAATAGTTGATGATCTGTGTCCGCAGTACCGCAAGCTCTGCCATACGCTTTTCTGCCGCCTTGATTTGTCCGGCAAGTGTATTATAGCGGTCAGTTGCAGTCTTTGCTTTTTCAGCAAGCGCCGCATACTCTAACAGCCCATTCTCCGAGAGATAGTTCATAGTCTTTGCCATCTGCTTTAGATTGAACACCTTTGCCCAACGCGCATAACCGGAGCTCTTGCCTGCCTGCAATTTTGCCTGAATGTCCACCAGAAGATTGACCTTTTTTGGCTCTGCCTGAACCAGCTTTTTATTTCTGGGTGCATGACTTTTTTCTCTGGCAAGAACGGCGGCAAGTGCGCTTTCTGTGTAATCAGCACCCAGCGTATCCATGCGGGCAAAGCGTTTTTGTCCCGGTGCTAACAGCGAAGCCGTCTTGCCGCGCTTCACTTGAACACCTTCACTCTGGAGCAGCGCGAACAACGCATTCAAGTCCTCTGGCTTTTTCGCAAGAGCGTTGTCGATGGCAACACGCAGCAGCTCCCGGTGTGACGGTTTTGCAGCATCACCCAGCCACTTGTTGTAGCTCTTTCCGTGTGGCTTCGGGTTCTCCTCGATAGACAAACCATTCTCAATACAAATGGTATCGTTCAGACGGCGCACCGCTTTTGTGCTACCCCAGAAGTTACGAAACTTTCTTTCACAATCCACCGTGACGGCGTTCCAGATAATGTGATTATGAATGTGCGCTTTGTCGATATGGGTGCAGACCACAAACGCATTGTTGCCTTTTGTAAATCGCTTTGCCAGCTCACAACCGATGCGGTTTGCTTCCTCCGGCGTAATCTCTCCCGGAGCAAAAGACTGGCGCAGATGATAAGCAATCACATCATCCGCACCACGCACCCGTCCTGTCTTTGTAATGTACTCCCGCTTGGCTAACACAAACTCTGCATCAGCGGTACGGCTGTCACAGCCATAGCAGGAAATCAATTTACCCTTTTCTGTTTTCTGCGGATTTTCCACATAGTCGATGATGTCGGAAACGGCTTTGCTGACTGTCCGTCCTTTGCCAATATGAAGCGGCATAATTCTTGTTGTTGCCATATCAAAACACCTCCTTTGGCATACTCAGAAAAAGAAAATGCGGAGTGGTTTTGTCCACTCCGCAAACGCTTTATCCATATATCAAGTCTTGAATCCAATACCGTAAGTCCTGCACCTTGGCGAGCAGCCATGCCGCCGCCATTGGAAGCCCCATCGGGCTGACCAAAAAGGCAATCACCAGCAGGATAATGCCGTTTGTCACTGAATATGTAATCAGCACTGCCAATCCCAACAGTGCGATTACTGAACCGGCAATACCGAACACAAATGACGAGCAGTACAAAAGCCCCATGCAGAGCCAAACGAACAGTGCCAGCAGTGCTATTGCCGGTGCGAATAAGATTTTTAGCAAAATTCTCATAGTTCTTCCAGCTCCTTTCGCTTCTCATAATACGGCTGGCACAACTGCTCTACCAGTGCATCATCTTCGGCTGTAACTTCTCGTTTTCCTTTGGTCAGCATCAGCTCCTGATAAGTCTTGAAATCCCCCAGCAGCTGCTCAAATAATTCTTCCGGCGTGGCGCAAAGGTAAACCTCATTATAACAGGGGGAATGCTCATCCCACTCAATCTTCAAATAACCACGGCTGGTTTTTACAACCTCTATTTCCTGATCCTGCTTCAAATATTCTTGAAAAATTTCAATGACATTTTCGTTAGTCAACACGGCATTTGCCTCCTTTTTCATTCTTTACCTTAATATTAACTGCGTTGGCCAACCTCATGCAAGGATGCGGCGGAAAAATCATATTTCAGATGTTTTCTCCTTGTGACCGAGCAGCTTTTTCGTTTTCTCCATCTCCTCGTTTCCATGCAGCACAACAAGGTTTGGAACAATGGTCTGTTTTTCCGAGTCAATCCGTATAACATGGCAACCCTTTTTTCGTGCGTAATCAACCGTATAGGCAGTGCCGCCTTTTTTCTCACCGTTATAAACTGCCAACAAATATTTAGCATGGTCTACCATCCAGCGGTTTCGGCGGAACATACAATCCGGCGTGTAATGATTACTGATATAAACTGTTTCATCACATTGGACAAGCAAATCAAAATACCGCTCCCGCTGTTCCACAGACCATTTATTTGCCTGCGTTTCACAGGGAATGGCGGCAATTAGTTGAATCTGCGGGTTCTTTTCCTTTTGCGCCAGCACCAGTTCGGCACCCCAAATATCCACGCCCAGCGCCACACCTGATATAAAAGTTTTAACACCATGCTCCATCAAAAAAACAATTTCCTGCTGCATCAGCTCTTTGAGCCGGATGCAGCCCGGGTGTTCTTCATCATATCCAAAGCTAAAACTGATGGGGCGATGCCCCGTAAATGCAAAGTTGTATTGTAATCCATTGTTTTTCCTCGCTTTTGTATAATATCGTATTACTAATGCGATAATTATAATGCCAATAATGAGTTTAAGTCAATGACACCATTACATAAACTAATGGTGATAGGTGGTGTTGCAATGAAAGAGAAGAAAACAATCAACATGGAAATCGGAGCGCAAATCCAATCCGCGCGAGAAAAGGCAGGAATGACCCAAGAACGCTTTGGGGAACTGGTAGGGCTTGGCACAAAAAGTGTTTCCGCGATTGAGCGCGGGGCTGTCGGCGTTTCGCTTTCTTCTATGAAGAAGATCTGTCAGGTATTGGCCGTGTCCAGTGATACGCTGCTGTTTGGTCCGGCAGAAACACGCGATATGCGGGATTTGACCTCCCGCCTTGAACGGCTCTCCCCAGAACAGTACGCGATTGCCGAGCGCATCCTAAATGCGTTGGTCGAGGGATTTGCACTAAATTCAGAGAATAGCAAGGATAGCTGAAAAAGCTGCCCTTGCTTTTTTCTTTTATCATAACCGTATCACGCCTTTTTCTGCAAGGATACGGCGGCATAAAAAAATCAGCGGAGGAAGCAGCGGCGCGTTATGCCGTTCTCCCTCCGCTGATTGGGGTTTATACCCCTGTTAGGAAATAGCACTGAGCCGAGCCAATACCTCGTTCAGCCCCGACCAGATTGCATCCTGTTTCTAGTGTATATCCTCCATATCCGCATCATAAATGCGCCCGGTTTCATGCACCCGTTTGGTGAGCTGATTTAGGTTATTGCTGCTGCGCCGCATGAGGGAAAGCAGCTCCTTGATTTCCGGCAAATCCAGCTTTACCACATAACCGTCTATTGCCATTTTTCGCAAA
This sequence comes from Oscillospiraceae bacterium, assembly GCA_022483045.1. Classification (NCBI taxonomy): domain Bacteria; kingdom Bacillati; phylum Bacillota; class Clostridia; order Eubacteriales; family Oscillospiraceae; species Oscillospiraceae bacterium. The sequence continues at coordinate 1,754,836 of JAKVOA010000001.1, forward strand.
TAGGCTTCTCGGTTGATGGTTCCCATCTGCGCCATTTTGGTTTCGATCAGCTCCAGCTCATGGGGCGATACCCTGAAATTCAGCTGCACCTCACGCTTGCGCTTTGGTGCGCTCATCGCTCCACACCGCGTTTCTTCGGAATGGGAGCCTTGGGCTGTTCCTCCGTGGCCTGCGCCAGCTTCTTACGCACGGATGCCTTTCGCAAAGGCTGGCTGCGATTTTCCTCTTTGGAAATCAGGGCGAATAGTCCTTTGCGGTCTTTCATGCCGGAAAAGGTAAGGGATGCAAAGGGCAGCATGGCAAAAAGTTTATCCTGATCTTTGGACGAAGCACGCAAAAGAAAGTCCTGCGAAATCTGTGCCATAAAGTGCGTTTCGTTGGGGCTGTTTGGTTTCTGCGGCTCCTGCAGGCGGCGAAGCAGCCGCGCCGCTTCTTGCTGAATGTCCTCTTTGGTAAGGGGCTGTGTCAGCAAATATTCACGCCTTGCTTGTGTGGTAAACAAATCCAGCAAGCCGGGGTGCGCCTGATTTACCACAAACTCATGGTTTTGGTCACTGCCCCAGCTGTCTTTATCCTCATAGACAGGAATGGTCTTTGCCCAGCTCTTGTTGTCATGGGAGATGCGCCCGTCCCAATCCTTTTGGCGCACGGTATTCGCCAGCACATAAAGGGTGCGGTCATAACCGAATTGCGCCACTACCTGTTTTACAGCATCACGCCCCAGCGCATTGTTGCGATAGTTGTCCGCAATGGCGGTATCAATGGCATCACGGCAGGCGATATTTGCTTTGTGGGATGCCCGGTACTCCGGCAGTTCCTCATGCTCATGTGCATAGGATGCCGGATACGGATACACTGGCAGCTGCAACAGCTCCAGTTTTGCTTCCTGCTCTTGCTGCACCACATCATTTGCTCTGGAAGTGATGCAGTCCAGCACCTCGTCCATGTAGCCGGTTTCCCGGTTTTCAAATTCGTGGAACACATCACCCAGCGGGATGGGCGATGCAAGAAGTGCCGAAACCTGTTCAATGTTCAGGCTGTTATTTTCCAGCGACATCAAAATATCCTCCCGCACCGTATATTCATAGGTATGGTGCAGGATTTCCTCCGGGGTCTGCTTCAAGAGCCAGCCCCGATAGGTGTCCTGTTCGGCAAACATCTTTTCATACAAAGCGGTGTTCAATGCTTCTGCCGCTTTTTCCTGATGCTCGGTTTCCGTACTCTGGTAATGCGCCAGATCGTGCGGGTTATCCTCGCCGTATTCGTTATAGACCAAATCGTCCACGGCTTTTCGGGTGGTGGCATCTGCCGCCATCACCTGAAAAGTAAAGCCGGAAGTGCTGCGATAGGGCAGCTCCTCTTGCACGGTCTGGATAAACTTTTTCGGGTCAGTAAAAATTTCCTGCTCTCCACTTGCGTAGGATGCAGTTCCAATAATATTCGACATTATAATACCTCCTCATGTGGTTTCGGTTTCTTTTCGCTGGTGCGCGGCGGCAAGGGGCGTTTCAGGCCCTCCAGCACAGAGGGGCGGCTGCTTTTGGCAATCGCCTGCTCCGGCACAGAACGCCGTCCGTCCATATTCAATAGGGCATCCAGCTCGGTGAGCCGCGCAGTTTTCACTTTCAATTCTTCTTCCTGCGGGAATGGCTTTCCGACCTCTGCCTGTGCCGCCTTTTGCTGCTGGTAAAGGTTTTCAAGCTGTGCTTGTACGCTGGTCAGGCGCTCCGGCATTTTATCCAGGGCGTTGTCAATGCGGACAAGGTTGCCGCGCGGGTCAGCGCCAAGGACAGCCCGGTGTGTCATCTGCCCACGCAGAGCAAGCTCATAGGTTTTTCAAAGGCGTTAAAGCTGACGGACATGGTAAAGCCGCGATAAGTGCCAATCTGTACCGGGTCACTTCCTTTGACCTCCTTGCAGGCATCCAGCAATGCCGCGCCTGCGTTTTCCTTATCGGTCAGAACATCACCACGAATTTCCATGCCAGCAAAGCCGTCTGTCGGGTGCGGGTGTGCCGCCAGCGTTTCCATATCTGCCTGCAAGCCCTTAACAAATCCTTTGTTGGCTTCAATCTGCTCCGGGTAGTATTTCAGCAGATTGTCCTCCATACGGAATTGTTTGCTTTGGTGGTCGGCTTTCATGATTTTGAGCCTGCTGACCTCCACATCCAAATCCATGCGCTCCTTGATACGGGGATCTCCGGCACACAGCGCCTTGATTTCGGCAAAGGACAATGCGGTTTCGTCCACATCTTCACAGGAGCGCACCGGGCTTTTGCTGGACATTATCTGACTGATGAATTTCTGTTTGTTCTCCACGGTCTGCCACAGGTACGCATCAAAGGTTCCCTCAGTTACATAGCGGCAGACATGGACTTTCTCGTTTTGATTTCCTTGGCGCTCGATGCGCCCTTTTCTCTGGGTCAGGTCACGAGGACGCCACGGACAATCAAGGTCATGGAGCGCCACAAGCCTGTCCTGCACATTGGTTCCGGCTCCCATTTTGGCAGTGCTGCCAAGGAGAACGCGCACCTGACCGCTGCGGACTTTGCCGAACAGCTCTTTCTTTCGCACATCAGTGTTGGCTTCATGGATGAACGCGATCTGCTCCGCAGGGATACCTTTTTCAATCAGCTTTCTGCGAATATCCGCATAAATCGTAAAAGGCGGCTCCGGCGCATCCAACGGAATGGCAGTTTCCAGACCGTGCAGCTCCGGGTTATCCAGATTGCTGCTGACGGCTTTTGCAGCTTTCACGCTGGGCGTTGGCTGGGGTGTGGAAATATCACAGAACACCAGCTGGGTCAGCTTTTCCGCTTCGCCGTCACGCCAAAACTGCAAGACATTGTCCACGCACTGATTGACCTTGGTGCTTTCCTCATCCGGCAGCATCGGGTTGATGATACGCTGGTCAAGCCCCAGCTTTCTGCCGTCCGAGGTGATTTTGAGCATATTGTCAACGGTAGGCTCTACTTCGCCGCTGTGTACCTTGCTGGCGCGTTCGGAAAGGCTTCTCACCATTTCCTGCTGAATTTCGGTAGGCTTGGATGCGTAGGTGTGATACTCCACTTCCGGGGTCGGCAAATGCAGCTGGTCAGCGGTCTTGATATCCGCTACTTCCTTAAACATCGCCATCAACTCCGGCAGGTTGAAAAACTTTGCAAACCGCGTCCGCGCCCGGTAGCCGGTGCCTTCCGGGGCAAGCTCCAACGCCGTGACGGTTTCGCCAAAGCAGGAAGCCCAGCAGTCAAAATGTGTCATGCCTGTTTCCTGCAAGCGGTCATACTGCAAGTACCGCTGAATGGTATACATCTCGGTCATGGAATTGGAAATCGGCGTTCCTGTTGCGAATACCGTGCCGCGATTGCCGGTGACTTCATCCAGATACCGGCACTTGGCAAACATATCGCTGGATTTCTGGGCATCGGTGGTAGACAGTCCTGCCACATTCCTCATTTTGGTGTAGAGGAACAGGTTCTTGTAATTGTCCGACTCATCTACAAACATTCGATCACAGCCCATCTGCTCAAAGGTCACTACATCGTCCTTGCGACTGTCTGCCCGGAGCTTTTCTAAGCGGGCTTCCAATCCCTTTTTCGTGCGTTCCAGCTGCTTGACGGTAAACCGTTCGCCGCCGCTGTTCTGCACTTCCTCAATGCCGGATGTAATCTCCCAGATCTGCTCCTGAATTAAGCGTTCCTGACGCTCTCTGCTGATGGGGATGCGCTCGAACTGACTGTGACCGATGATGACCGCATCATAGTCCCCGGTAGCAATGCGGGCGCAGAACTTCTTGCGCCGGTGGGTTTCAAAATCTTTCTTTGTGGTGACTAAAATGTTGGCTGACGGATATAGCCGTAAAAACTCAGATGCCCATTGCTCCGTCAAGTGGTTCGGCACGGCAAACAGGGCTTTGTGGCTGAGTCCGAGACGCTTGGATTCCATGCACGCCGCGACCATCTCAAAGGTTTTGCCCGCGCCCACTTCGTGCGCGAGAAGCGTGTTTCCGCCGTAGAGAATATGCGCCACGGCGTTTTTCTGATGTTCGCGCAGCGTGATTTCCGGGTTCATGCCGGAAAAGCGGATGTGGCTGCCGTCATATTCGCGCGGCCGGGTGCTGTTGAAAATTTCATTGTAGCGTTTCACAAGATCCTGCCGCCTCTGCGGGTCCTTCCACACCCAGTCCTGAAAAGCTTCCCGGATTGCCTGCTGTTTCTGCTGTGCGAACGTTGTTTCCCTGCTTTTCAACACCCGGCGCTCCTTGCCGTCCGGGTCTGTTACGGTGTCGTAGATACGGATGTCGCGCAGATTCAGCGAATCCTCAAGAATCCGGTAGGCGTTAGCGCGGTCAGTTCCGTAGGTGGTATAGGCGGCAACATCATTTCGCCCCACCTGTGTCTTGCCGGTAATCTGCCATTCTGCCGTAAAAGCAGAGTATTTTACATCAATGTTGCCGCGCAGATAACGGGGCGTGTCCAGTAGCTCATACATAAACTGGCGGTAATAATCCGGGTCAATCCATGTAGCACCCAGACGCACCTCAATTTCCGATGCATCCAAATCTTTAGGCTGCGCCTTTTCCAATGCCGCTACATTCACCTGATAAGCCGGGTCATGGTCAGCAGCGCGTCTTGCTTCCCGCAGCTTCTTTCGGACATTGCCGGAAAGGTATTCATCTGCGGTCTGCCAGCCGGATAAGGGGTCACTGCCAAAGGCAGGGTCTTTGAAGATAACGCCGGACAACTCGGAAATAATTTCATCCTCACTTTTACCGCACAGCTCTGACATATACGGCAAATCCACCCGCGCCTTTTCTCCGATGGAAACCGCAAGGGCTTCGCTCGGCGTATCCACGGTGGAAACAGCGGTGTGCTGCTTGATGGTGCGTTTCGTGAACATATCCGCCTTGCGTTCCAGCTTGCCGTCATCATCCACGATTTCCAGAGAACAGAGCAGATAATAGGAAGAATCTGCTGAAAATGCCAGACGGTTGGCGCGGTCATTGATTAGACCATTCTTTGCGGAAAAGCTGTCATAAAGCCGGTTTAGCTCGCCCTGTTTTTCGGTGATAACACTGTCCGGGGTATAGGCATCCATCTGAAGGTCAATCAGCTCATGCACACAATCCCGGAGTGCCACCATGCCCCGACGCGCTCCTCGGCAGTCGCGTTTAGCTTCGGGCGTACCATGATGCTGTTTTCCCGGTAATACACCTTGCCATCCACTACGGTATAGGAATAGTTTTTCACATTGGTGTCGGCAGGAATAGAGCTATCCGCTGCTTCGTTCTCGTCCAGATCCGGGAGTTCTGCCTGCGTGTACTGACCGCGAATGTATTTCACGGCATCATGGAGCTGGTCGGGAAGCTGCAAGGCTTCGATAGACAGTACAGTAAAATCCTGCCTGCCATATTGGGTGCTTTCCTCGGATACCGTTCCCAAAATCATCTCGGGGTGGTCGGCAAAATAGCTGTTGATGGCATAACCGTTGTCACTCTCTCCCAAATGCACCCAATCCGGCTGAATGTCGATTACCCGGTCACGCTTCTGGAAAAAGAGAATATCGGACACCACTTCCGTACCGGCATTTGCCTTAAACGCATTGTTAGGCAGACGGATAGCACCCAGCAGCTCAGCGCGTTGCGCCAGATATTTGCGTACCGCATTATCTTTGGAATCCATTGTGTAGCGGGAAGTGACAAACGCCACCACGCCGCCCGGACGTACCTGATCTAACGCCTTGGCAAAAAAATAGTTGTGAATGTTAAAGCCCAGCCGGTTATAGGCAGGGTCATTGACCTTATACTGACCGAATGGCACATTGCCTACGGCAAGGTCGAAAAAATCACGGCGGTCAGTTGTTTCAAAACCGGCAACCGTGATATTGGCTTTGGGGTAAAGCTGTTGTGCAATGCGCCCGGTGATGCTGTCCAGCTCCACACCGTACAAGCGAGAATTGCTCATGCTTTCCGGCAGCATACCGAAAAAGTTGCCGACACCACAGGACGGCTCCAAAATATTGCCGGTAGTAAAGCCCATGATGCCGACTGCTTCATAAATAGCGCGAATAACCGCAGGGCTGGTGTAATGGGCATTTAGGGTACTGGCTCTTGCCGCTTCATACTCCGATGGGGAAAGTGCTGCCAGTAGTTCCTTGTATTCCTCTGCCCATGCCGGTTTTCCGGCATCAAAGGCATCTGACAGACCGCCCCAACCTACATAGCGGGATAACCCTGCCTGCTCCTCCATCGTGGCTGTGCGGGGTTTGAACATATCTGCCGCCAGCTTAACATTATCGCTTTCAATCTTTTTCAGCGTGGCAATGGCATCCATATTGGCGCGGAATTTTGCTTTTGCACCGCCCTCTCCCAAATGGTCATCGGTGATGCGAAAGTTTTCCGAAGCTGGCAGCTCCGCTTCCTGTTCAATGCGCTCTGCATCTTCCATGACCTGACGGACAAAGGGACTTTCCTCACCGCTTTCCAGCTGCTCCCTGACATAATCGGTGTCGATGTTGTCAAAGTTATTCTGTTCTTCCTCGGTGAAAAATCTGTCCTCTTTGACCAGCTTTGCAAGATGGCGCTGCACCTTTGCCCACGGCAGCGTGGCGGTCTGGTCTGTGCCAGATAACGAAACCGAAAATACCGGCAACTCTCCGCCAAATTCAGCTTTCAGCCATGCCGCTGTATCCTTATCACGGGCATGGTCAAGCATATACCGTTCTGTACGCTGTTTGCTCTTTATATCGCCGTTCCACACCTGCAGGGCAGCATCAATATCTGCCTGTGTAACTTCCCGCACTGGCTGGGGCGTTTCTTCCTGCGGTTTGGCAAAAGAAAAAGCGAAGGGCGTTTGTTGTACGCTCTCCGCTTCATCAATGCGATAGATTTGTTCTGTTTCGGTGGGAAAAAAACTTAGCTGTGAATAAGCTCCTTCAGGACGATTTCCTCCGCCTGTGCCTTGCAGTTGTTCATCAGCCCGACCCACATCATCTGGTCGGTGGCTTTCAGGCTCTCGGTCACGCCTGCCGCCTGCATCAGTCCCGGCATCATCAGCTCGATGCGGCTGTTCGCCGTCTGCTCGATCTCCGCGAGGTGCGGATACAGAGTTTCCGAGAGAAGCATCTGGCTGTAAATCACCGGGCGATGCTGTTTCAGGTACGATTTTCTCATTCTCCCGTACTTGCCCAACGGCTGGTTGGCGGTCTGGCTCAGTTCGAGGTCGGGTATCTGATAATCCCCGTTCGTTTTGTAAGTTAAGCTGTTGTTCATCTCTGTTTCTCCTTTCCTCGATGGCTTCGCGTTCCACATTTTGAATGGTAATTCCAATCTGGCGTAGCACTTCCTGACAGGACTTGCTGACTGCTGTGCCGAGTGCCGCCACCGTTGCCGGGGTATTGAAATCGAATATCGCCATGAAATCCTCATGGTCGAAATAGCGTTCCGGCTCCAGCCCGCAGTGTGACATCAGGGCGTAGGTGATACTGATGGTTGTAGCGGATTTGAACTGCACCGCTACATTGAGGTTATCGTACTCCTCCAAAAAGGAACCGTCAACGATGCGAAGAATGTCCGCGCCGTTGTCCGTCCAAAATTCATCTGCCAGCTTTCCGGCAACATCGGCAAGCTGCTGGGGCAGGCTGTCACCGCTAATATCATAGCGGCGCTCAAGCATTGCCTGTACCGGGGCAGTATGCTCCTGATCCATGCTCCACAGATAAGGATGGCGGGAATGTGGGCGTGTGCCGGTATCTGCAATATCAAAGACATAGCGCAGGCGCGGGGTATCGCCGCTGTCGTCCACCAGCGCAATGCCCTTGGAGCCGCGCCGGATATAGCGCCCCATTTTATCATTCCATAAATCATATTCCGCACAGGATGTTGCTTCCGGGCGCTGGGCGTAGATCATCAGCTGCTCGTGGTAGGATATTTATACAGACGGGCGGCGGTAGTCAAAAAAGCCGCCCATTCCTGCCAGCTGCCGGTGAGCCGTGTGGCAACGCTGTCTGCCATCTGTGCGTATTGTTCTGCTTTTGTTGCCATAGTCTTGTATCCTCCTCTCAAAATTTTGACAAATAAAAAGGACAGCCGCTTTTTGAACGGTTGTCCTCATGTAATTTGGGGTTATCTACTTTGTAGGGTTTTAGTTTTGCAATTCAACAAATCGGAATTGTCTATTTCAAATCAAAGAGAGAGTTTTCATAGTCCTTTACATAGTATCGTATATTTTTACGACCTTTTTGAAAAATGGTGTGTCCCTCAGCTTCTAATTTCTCTTTCTGTGCTTCAATACCATTTGGATATTTGGCATTTAGTTCTCCGTTTGCTTTCAATGTTCTCCAATAAGGTGTTTCATCTTCGGAACGCTGATAACTCGCCCATGCAGCGATGGAAACAAAAATTCCTGCTGTAATCGGTTCTGTAAAATCTGCACCACTCGATTTTGCAAAGTATTCTCGTATTTCCCCGACGGTAATCACTTTACCGTATGGAACTTTTTTCATTACTTTGTCATAGTCGATTGGTGGTGCAAAATACATTTTGCTTCCAGCATATTTTTCAATGCTTTTCTGGTCTGTTATGATTTGAAATTTTGGCATATCTTTATTATCGTGTAGCATAGCATTGAAATCTTTTTTATCTTCGTTTGCCATTTCTACCACCTTCTACCTTAAGGATAGCCTGTTTGTCATTACTATGCAATGAGGCTGTTTGAAAATTTTGATAAATTCAAATTTGTCTTTGAAGATATTATAGCTTACTGCGCCGCAGATGTCACCCATTTACTCGTCAAATTCAGGGATAAGCTCCATCTGGGCAAATGCCGTATCGTCCATGCGTTCCAGTTTTTTCAGTGCAGAGTTTGTCAGCTCCATCATCTCGGTTTCGTCTTTATCCAGATACCCGCGCATTTCCGTCAGGGCTTCCATCAGTCCCTCACGGGTGCTGCTGGCATTGTAAATCGCCATCAGGTTCATTTCTTCAAAGGTAAATTCATTCATAATCAAAGCTCTCTTTCCGCGCTCCGCTTGGGCGCTGTCTTTTTGGTTTCCTGTGCTGACTGGCTATGCAGCTGCTCCACCACAGATTTTTTCTTTTCCTGCCGTTCCCGATGCACGGCATCTGCCAAGTCCATAAGTGAAATCGGCTGCCCTGTGCGGGCTTGCTGTTCCAGCTCTGCCACGGTGGGCTGCTTCGTGCCGTTGTTGATAATGCCGTCAATCATTCCGTAATCATCTTCGGTAGAAATCTCCGCCGCTTTCAGATAATTTTCCGGCTTGATGAAATCCGGCACTGGTGTAAATCCGAAGCTATCAACATAGTGACAGGATAGCGTACCGTCCTGCCTGATCGCAACGATGTCGCTGACCGAAAGGGAATGTCCGCGATAATCTGCAGGGTGGTCGAGATTGAATTTCTCATACAGCTTATCCAGCTGGGTGTCGGTATCGCCACCAACACTAAGAGGTGCCGTGTAAATCAGATCGTAATGCTCACGCTCCACTGCAAGTCCGTGTTCCTGCAAACGCTCCATTCCCTCAAAACGGTAATCTCTTGTTTCATCGGTATGTTGGAGCTGGTAAATTGCAAAGCAATCTCCCTCATGGTTGAGAAACGCCTGCTCTCGTTCCTGCTTGTGCGTTTGCCGGTCATCCAGCTTACCCGAAAAGCAGAGCTTTCCTGCCATTCCTCGCGGCTCATGGCAAATATCATATCGGCGGACTGTGATACCAAATCTTCCTCGTCAAAAATCATCTGTGCGCCCTCATGGGTTATGGCATACACAGTAAAGTCCTGTGTAAGAAATTCCTGCGCCATCTCTCTGAAAAGAGGGAGCATATCACCATCCAGATAGCCGATCTGTTCAAGGTCGGCCTGTGTCAGTTCTTCATCCGGCATGGGATATTCGTCCAACGCCAGCTCCGGCGTGTCCGGGCGCATTTCACTTTCATAGACCGCCTGCGCGTCCTGCAACTGTTCCAGTAAATCCAGAGAAACCGGCTCCACAGTTTCACCAGGCATTCCGTGTATCAGGAAAATCTCTTTGCAGGCATCCAGCAGGGAAATATCGGGGTTAGCAAGTACACCACCATCTACTTCGTGGCTGCTTTCTTTCTCATAAATGGTGTAATCGTAACCCTCGCCACAGGTCTGAATGTGCAGATAATTGGCATCATCCACAAGGAACAACGCTTCTTCATCCTGTATGGGCTGTAACACACGCGCATCCGGCATAGCGGCAATCAAATCCGCAACAGCTTTCTGCACCAGCGGGCTGTCCCGGAAATAGGCAATACTGTTGATGGTATCCACATCAATGGTGTTGCCATTCAAAATCGGAAAGTCCCCCTCATAATCGCTACCGTCATTCAGGGTAAAACCTATTCCCTTGATACCGTTCATGCGCTCTGCCGGAATTGCTTCATAGTGCCGGATGGCTTCCTCCAGTGTAAGGCTTTCGTGATATTCGCCCATAGAGGGAAATTCCATGCACTCAGCGGCATAATAGGTCAGCGGTTCGGGCGTTGTCAGAGGAACTTCCGGGTTGTTCTTGGAAGATAGCAATGCTACTTCGCTCAGCTGTGTTTCGGTCAGCGGCTGCGGATAGTCAATGTACCCGTAGGCTTGCACCGCACCGTCCTCATAATCGGTAAGCTGCGCCGCTTCATGGGTTTGTCCACCCTCCATAAAAGGATATGACCCATGTGTCAGAGCTTCCGGGGTAATGTAATAACGATAGGTTTCCTCTGCCTGTTCCGGCTCGATTGCCTTTTCTGCCACCTCCGGCGTAGGCTGTTCCGGCTGGGCTTGCTCCTGCTCGGCACTCAAATCTATGCCGCGCTCCTTGCAGACCTCCGCAAAATGGCGGTCAATATCCATAATCAGACCGCTGGCTGTTTTATTGATGGTTTCCAGACTGGCTTTCAGCTCTGCCAGCTCCTTGCTCTCGCTCCATGAAGCAATATAGCCAAAGCTGTTCTCGCCGGTCTGAATGCCGTAATATTGGCAGACCACATAGGAAACGCTTTCGGCTTCCATCCTGCGTGTGACGGTCTTTTTCTTTGACCGGCTCCTTGGTTTCCGTACCGGCGGCAGCTGCAAGGCGTTCCTTTTCGGTGTTGTGAAGAATAGAGTGTGCGATTTCATGCACAGCGGCAGATACCGTCTGCACCTCGCTCATGCCCTCACGGATGGCAATGCGCTGGTCGGTCAGGCTGAAATAGCCGTCCGTATCGCCAGCAAGCGGCACAACCGCCATCGGCACAGGAGAAGTCCGGCGCAGGGCTTCCATAAAGGCTTCATACTGCTGGACATTTCCCGAAAGGTCACTTGCCAGCTGGGGTAACGGCTTTCCGTCTGTCTGGCTCACATCAAATACCTTGACCGGGCGAAACATGGGAATTTCCACCTCTTTTTCCTCGGTGACGATTTTGCCCTCTTTATCAAGCACTGGGGCTTTGGTGTCCGGGTCAAGTTTCTGTTCCTCTATTTTCTTCTTAAAGGGCGTGGGGGCAATGATGGTAATGCCATGCTCACCCTTTTTCACATGGCGTTCAAACTGGTTAATCCACTTGTTGAAGCCTGCCACCAGCGTGGCATCCGGCTTTTGCAGATAGATCAGCATGGTGTTGTTGAGAGAATAGCGGTGAAACCGTGACATGGTAGAAAGATACTGCCGATATTTATCACTCTCGAACAGTTCCTTAATGCCGGTTTCAATGTTCTCGGTTATCTCCCTTAAACGGTCTTTATTGCTTATTTTCTCAGGCATGGGTGTGTTCCTCCTTTGTTCCATTCTTTTAATTTCTTTTTCGCATTCTGCAATCAAGGCTTTCTTTTCCTCAGCGCTGTCAAAAATCAACGCATCCAGCAGATACTCCACATAATCGGTTTTCTGCACCGCTTCCACAAACAGGTTATGCCATGCTTCGTCCTGTGTGGTGGGCGCATATTCTGTTTTCCATCGTTTCAGCTGATGGGAGTAATCAGCAAGCACAAAAAAGCATTTCTGTTCCTTTTCCCGAAGCAGCTGCGCTTTTGTCTTTTAACGGACAGGGCGTTTTCTCACAGGTGCATGGCTGTCATAGCCCAGCCCGAAATCCTGTGCCAGCTTTTCGGCGGCTTCCTTGGGCGATAGATTGTAGAGCTTAGATGTGAAGTCGATGACATCGCCATCTTCCCCACAACCAAAACAATGAAAGCGTTTGTCCACCTTCATGCTGGGATTGCGGTCATCGTGGAATGGGCAGACTGCCATTCCGCTTCGTTTGACCTCTATCCCATACATTTGGGCGGCTTCTCTGGTTGTGACAGCCCCTTTTACTGTTTCAAATACATTCATATCCACCTCCCGCGCCGGGGCTGCCTACGCTGTTATCCCATCAGGCATCTGCGGCTTCTTTGTTGTTGACAGGTGGGCGATACCCATTGGCTTTTGCCCGGTCACTGGCAGCTTTTCGGCGTTCCTCGCTGTAAGGCTCCCGGATCAGCACACAGCCTTTCGGTACAAGGTACTGCCGTTCGCCGGTGCGGGTAATCTGCTTCGGGTATTTTTCTGCCAGCCCCTCCAGCTTGTGAAGCAGCTTCTGGTCATAGGTGAACACTTCGGCGGTGGACTCGGCTTCGTTATAAAGGACAATGGTTTCCTGCTCCACCTTGGTCAGCTTCATGACTGACCGCCTTTCTTGCAAATTCCAGCTTAAAATTCGCCCACTGACCATCATCCTCCAGCAGCACCGTGGCATCGTAGGTCTTGCCGGTTTTCTCCGAAAAGCAACCGCTTAAACTCGCCTTTCCCTTGTTCAAGAGGTCGGATGCAACCGCCTTTGTCAGCTGCTTTTTCTTCATGGAAAAGAACTTGCTGTTTTTCCAGAGCGCAAATTTGCAGACGGCATTCTCACAGAAAAAGCCCTGCTTGCTCTCCGTGACAGAGCTGCCGCAGCGGGGACATTTGCCGATGACCTCTTTATCCGAGGGAAACAGCACCTCCGCACCCTGAATGGCATGGTAGGTAGATACCAGCTCCTTTAGCATCTGGACGATGCCATCCAGAAACGCATCCGGCTCCAGCTCACTTTGCTCAATTTCTTTCAGGCGGTATTCCCATTCAGCAGTCAGAAACGGCGATTGCAACTGCTCTGGTAATACTGTGATAAGGGATACCGCATCGTGGGTGGGAAGAAGCTGCACCGTTTTCTTTGATTTCTTACGCTCCACAAATCCGGTAAATACCAGCTTTTCCAATATCCCGGCGCGGGTGGCTGGCGTACCCAGTCCTTTTCGTTCTGCATCCTCCGGCATATCTCTCGCTCCGGCAACCTCCATTGCTGAAAGCAGCGTATCCTCCGTAAGGTGCTTGGGCGGTGTGGTCTTGCCCTCCTTGATTGCAGGGGCCGTCACAGAAAAGATCTGTCCCTCGGTCATGGCAGGCAGGGTTTTCGCATCACTTTCTGCTTCCTGTTCCGGTGCATCCTTTCCATCGGCACGATAGCTCTGCTCGATTGCTTTCCAGCCCGTCCCCTTTACGGCGCGGCCTTTGGCTGTGAAGCTGTGACCGGCACAGTCCAGCGTGACAACCGTTTCTGCATATTCATAGGGCTGTGTCACCGCACACAGCAGGCGCAGGGCTACCAGCTCCAAAATAGCGCGTTCTCCCACAGTCAGGGTGTTCAGGTCTGCCTTTTGCACATTTCGGGTAGGGATGACGGCATGGTGGTCGGACACCTTTTTATCATTGATGACCTGTGCGGCATGGACGGGAATGGTCACACCTTTGGTACAGGGCATGGTGTTTCCCACAAGCTCCACCAACTCCGGCAGAGCGCCCGCCATATCCGAAGTCAGATAGCGGCTGTCGGTACGGGGATAGGTACAGAGCTTCTTTTCATACAAGTTTTGTAGATAATCCAAGGTCTGCTGTGCGGTAAAGCCAAGCAGACGGTTGGCATCACGCTGCAGGGTGGTCAAATCGTAAAGGGCAGGCGGCTTTTCCGCTTTGTCCTTTTGCTCCACCGCTTTTACAACAGCCGGGGAATGGGAGCAATCCTCCTGTGCCTTACTTGCCGCTTCCTTTTCTTTCAGCCTTTCGCCGGTGGCGGTAAAATCAGGAAGCCCCAGCACCACCGTATAAAACGGCTCCGGCTTGAACGCATCAATCTCCGCTTCCCGCTGAACAACCAGCGCCAGCGTAGGTGACATGACGCGCCCGATGTTGAGGGTCTTGTGATACAGCACCGAAAACAGCCTTGTGGCATTGATACCCACCAGCCAGTCCGCCTTGCTGCGGCAGAGCGCCGCCTGATGCAGACCGTCATACGCCGCGCCGGGTTTGAGCTGGGCAAAGCCCTGACGGATGGCGCTGTCCTCCATTGAGGAAATCCACAGGCGTTCCATCGGCTTTTTACACCCTGCCAGATTGTAGATCGTGCGGAAAATTGCTTCTCCCTCGCGCCCTGCATCACAGGCATTGACTACCGCATCTACCTTGTACGAGTGCATCAGCTCACGCAGTACGCCGTACTGCTCCTTTTTGTCTTTACCCACCACAAACTGCCAGCTTTCCAGCAAAATGGGAAGGTCATCATATTTCCACTTCGCGTATTTCGGGTCATAGACCTCCGCATTGGCAAGTCCGGCAAGATGCCCAACACACCAGCTGACCAGATACCCACCACCCTCTAAATACCCATTGTGGCGTTTGTCCGCGCCGATCACAGCGGCAATGGACTGTGCCACCGATGGCTTTTCAGCGATTACAAGTTTCATGTTGTGTCCTCCGTTTCTTCAGATATTCGTTCAATTCCCGCTGGCAGATACCAAACCACCGCTGTCCGGCGTTGGCACAGCCATAGCAGGGATGACCTTTGGGGAGAGAAGCCAAAGGGCGGGGCTTAACGCTCCCGCCGCTTGGTTTCTGTGTCATCATTCGTTCAAAGGGACTGTCCGTGAACTGGGTCAATCGTCCGTGTCCTCGGCAGCTTCGTTTTCTTTGTCCGGTTCCTGTGCATCATCCTCGCTCTCCCACGGGGCATCGTCACTATCTGCATCTTCCTCATCGCCATAATCATAATCGTCAAGATCGGAGCTACCCTTGGTTTTCGGCTTGTTCTTAAAAAACTTCATATAGGCAAAGGCACCGCCGCCAGCCAGCACCGCAAGCAGAAGCACCAGCACAGCCGGGTTCATACCGCTGGATTTCGGTGCTTCCTCCGGCTCCTCCACAGCAGCCGGCTCCTCGGTTGCCACAGGCTCCGGCGTTTTTCCAGCACACTCGGTCATATCTGCCGCGCATACCGGGCAGTCCATATTAATGGCACCAGGCGCACATTTTTCTGTACAGGTGCAGGCAATCGGTGTGGTTTCGGCTTCTTCCGCAAGGGCTTTCAAATCGTCCGTATCCACCGGGTTGAGGAAATAGGTCTTGTACTGTTCCTCGTCCTCGCCCACCGGGGCATCGTAATCAATGACCAGATAGAACACATTGCCGTCCCTGTCTGTAATGGTGATGAACTGCTTGTTGGTGGCTTTGTCATACAGCAGATCGCGGGTGGAAATATCGCTTTCTTCGGACAGCGGTTCGCCGGGTTCGATGGTCGGTGCAGGGGTTTCCTCGGTTACCGGCTCATTGCTCTGGGCAAATGCCGTAGTGGAAAAAGCGGTGGCGCACATCATCATCGCCAGCGCACAGGTCAGCACTCGTTTTTTCAATTTAATCATGGTTGATTTCCTCCGTTTCTCCAGCCATCACCGCAGCGCGGCTGGTATCCAATTTCTGAATCAGGGCAGACAGAGCAGCATAATCCAAATGATGCTCATGCACCAGCTCCAGAATGTCGTTGTTTTTGATGTCGGTACGCTGTCTGTCAAGCTCTCGCTGCCTTGCCTGTAATTCGGCAATCTTGGCAGCGTTCTTGTCATATTCAGCATCTATTTTTTTTAATTTCGGGTTCATGGTTTGCTGTTACTCCTTTCAGGGCAGACGGGCAAAGGTGTAGAAATGCGCCTGCCAGTAGTTCGTGTTGATAGAGGTATAGGAAATCGGGTCACCGCAGTGGATCATCATTCCGTTGCCTACATAGATGCCCACATGGGATGCGCCCGTGGTGTTATAGGTGCCTTGGAAGAAAATCAGGTCACCGTGCTTTGCATTGGCCGACGATACCGGGGTGGAGATATTCAACAGTCCATTTGCTGTCAGCCTGCCTACATTCCAGCCGGAATGATTGATAACCCAGCTGACAAAACCGGAGCAATCAAAGCTGGCCGAAGGGCTTGCGCCGCCCCATACATACGGGTAGCCCAGATACTTTTCCGCTTCCTTAATCATGGCGGCAAAAGTAGCATCAGCGAGGGCTTCCGGCGGAACATCATAATCGGTAAAGGGCTTATTTCCCACTGCATTGGGATACTGCTCGGTTGGGAACAGGTCGGGGCTGTTGCCCAGCGTTGCCATATACCCGGCATACAGCCCCAGCTTATCCTCATTCAGCAGATATACCGGCAGATGAGACAGGTCGAAGTTTTCCAGCTTCACATTGCAGATGTAGTAATCGTAAGGCACTTCATAGGTATCGGTGTGGCTGGTTCCATCCTCATCCGTCCAGCTGTCGGTTTCGGTTCGGTATCGGGTTTCCACCACCACATTTTCGGTAAGCGTATACTGGCGGTCAAAGACCTCGGATAGAAATGCCTGCGCCTGTGAAAGTGTCCATTCACCCTCAAAATAAGCGGTCAAAAGGGACACCAGCACATAGGGGTCATGCTTGATGTCATCCAACTTATAGCGGTATTCGTCATAGCCGGGATTCAGCGTTTCGTAGTGGTCTACCTCATACTGCAAGTCCGCTTCCTTGGCGGCATAGGCAGCTTCGGCACCCAGCATATCCTCATCCCTTGATGGGTAAGAGGTGGACACCAGCGAGGAAACCGTACTTTCAAACAATACCGAGCAAGAGGACAGTCCGCCCATCAGCATGGCGGTGAGAAGCAGTAAAATGATTGCGACAAGAAAACCTTTCTTATGGCGGCCAATAAACGCTGCCGCCTGTCTGCTTTTTTCTGCAACGGCTTCGGCTGCTCTGCCGGTGGTCTGTGCCGCTGATGCAGCACTTGTCCCGGCGCTTTGTCCGGCGCGCTTGGCTGCGGCATACTGCTTTTTGATTGCCTGCTTTTGCTGCCAGCGAGATACCGGGTTGCTGGCAAGCTGGGGATTATCCTGCAAGGACTTCTGATAGAGGGCGTTCACATTGGCTTTTTCCAGACGATGCTCCGCCTGTGCTGCCTTGCGGTACGGCTTTAGCTGATGGGAGCGATACCCCTCACGCACCAGACGCGCCCCGGTTTCCGCTGCTTCCTCGGTTTTATGGGCGCTTTCCACACCCACATTGTCCTGCTCTGTTTCCCGTACTTTCTGGTGCAGCTTTGCCGATGCCATGACACCCGGCGCATCGCGGGCGGCATGGGACAGCTTGGCAGGCGGCTTTTTCTTGTCCACTTCCTCAAATTTCAGCTTCACCGTTTTTTTGCCGGTGGTGGTGTCCACCGTGGTTTCTTTGGTCTTTACCGTCTTTTTCGGAATTTTCGCCTGTTCCTTGTCTGCCTTTTTCGCAGCCTGCTCCGCTTTGCGAATGGGCTTTTTCAGCACCGGGTCAATGCGCTCCTCCTCGGTAAATTGCAGGTGTGGTTCCTTATTCAAACCACGCACCATCCAGCAGCGTTTCAAGCATCACCGATACCTCCCTGTAAATTCCAAGCTCGGCTCGTTCAAATATTTCTGGTAGACCATACGCACACAACGGTCAATGATGGTTTTCTGTACCGGCTGTAAGCCCTCTTTGCCGCCCACAATCAGCTCACACAAGGACAGGATAAAGTCTGATTTCAGGCTCAGCGGGCTTTCATCATCGGAATAGTCCAAATTCAAGTCCATCGGATTGATATAGTCCGTAGAGGTAGGCGAGATTTTGATAATCTGACCATGCAGGCGCAGTACCAGCGGCGCGTACTCGGCTTCTGGGTCGCAGATAATGATGTCATCCTGCGTCACCAAAAACGCATTGGAGATCTCACGCTTTGCGAAGAAGGACTTGCCAGAGCCGGGTGTTCCGAGAATCAAGCCGTTGGGGTTCTTCAAGAGCTTGCGGTCAACCATGATAAGGTTGTTCGACAGCGCATTGATGCCGTAGTACAAGGCTTCCTGCCCGGTCTGGAACAGCTCCTGCGTGGTAAAGGGAACAAAGATTGCCACGCTGGAGGTGGTAAGCCCGCGCTGAATTTCCACCTGATTTTGTCCCAGCGGCAGGCTGCTCATTAAGCCTTCCTCCTGCTGGAAGTCCAGCCTTGTAAGCTGGCAGTTATATTTCTGGGCGATGGACTTTGCCTGAAAGATGTTGTTATTCAGCTGGCGCATGGTATCGGCGGTGTTCAGCACCAGAAAGGTGACAAGGAACATTCGCTCATTGCGGCTCTGCAAGTCCTGTAACAGCTTTTTGGCTTCGCTGCCATAGGTGGCAAGGTCAGAGGGAATGATGTCCATGTCATATCCGGCGCGGACGGCTTTTTTCTGTTCCTCAATTTTGGCACGGTCAAGGTCTGTGATTTTTCGCTTCACGGTCTTGATTGCCTTGACCTGATCCAACGATTGAATATGCAGATTAACGATAACGCTGCTCTCCATGCCGAGGAAATCTGCCAGCATACGGTCATTCAGCTCCGGCGCGAGGATTTGCAGAAAGGATACTGCTCCCAGCTTCTTTCCCATTGAAAAGCCCTTGCCGTTCTTAAATTCAAAGCTGGCAGGAGCAATAAAATCCTTGGTAGAAAGCCCGGATGCCGGAAGCCAGTCCCATTCAAACTGAAACGGCTCCTGTTCATCCATGCAGAATACGCTGTGCATCTGCTGTAAGCGTTCCTTGCCATCCAGTACCTCCGCCGCCACGCCCATGCGCTTGAAGCTGTTAAGAATGTCTGTTTCGATACGCTCCAGACGGGGTTTTGCGGTCTTGATACTGTCTGCATCAATGCCAAAGGTCAGATACTTGGTCTTAATCAGACCATTGTTGCCACGGGCAAGCTGGTTTTGCAGCATCCCCGTGTATTCCTCACGGATGTTGTCGAAATCATCGCCCTGCGCCGGGATATTGATGCTCTTGGCAAAGGCATCGTCCGAAGCCACCAGATTAAGAAAGGACAACTGAAACTGCACCGAGCTGTCAAAGTAGTTGAGGAAATCACACCATGCTTCAAAAATGGCGGTCTTATCCTCGTTTTGGCTCAGCTGATAGTTGATGTCCTGAAACTGAATGGACTTGGTGTAGTGGGTGTCATTTACACGGCAGATACCATTCTGCCACATTCTCTGATAAGGGATACTGTCCTGCGCGGACTGCTCCTTTTTATCGGTACGGTTTGCCCTCGCAATGGCAGCTTCAATCTGCTTTTTCTCTGCGCGGGTCAGTTTTCGCTTTGCCGCCACCGGTTTTTTCTTTTCTCCGGGTTCGGCGGTTTGATTTGTCTTTTTTGCAAACAATGGATTGCACCTCCTTGTCAAGCTGTTCCTGCCGCATGATTACGGCATAGAAGTTGTTGATTTTATAAGGGCGCTGCTTGGGGCGGATAAACGCAACGCGGATGATATTGCCGATGATTTTTTCTAAATACTGACCATTTTTCTCATACATGGCCAGCAAAAAGAATGGCAGCATGGCAACCACCATACACATGGCGGCGGCACTTGTGCCAACAGGGTTTTTCAGCAAAAAGAAAAGCGGGACGCCAAACAGCGCACCGCCCGAAAAGCAGACAAGCTGCCTTTTCGTAAGATTGAACATGACCTTCGTTTTTACTTTGGTCAAGTCTTTGGGTACGGGTACATAAGCCACTTGATTTCCTCCTTTCGGCGTTAATGGGCATTGAACACAGATTTTGCAAGGCTTCCTGTCTTAAACAGGGTGAAGCACAGCAGTACGGTGTAGCCCATACAAGTCCAGATTGCCTTGATAACATCCGTTTCCGATGTGATGTTCTGCACCAGCACGGCGTAGATCTCCACACAGACGATAATAAGAAATGCCTGAAAGCCCAAGGCAAACAGGCTTCGCAGATACCCTTGTCCCATTTGCCCCCATTTCTTGCTGGTCATGGTTGCCATCGGGATTGGTGCCACGCTGGTGACTAAATAAATCTCAATCATGCGCCCGTAAATGACGATGAAAATACAGATGGTCAGCGCCCACATGGTCACGCCAACGAACAGGGATTGAAACCACAGCCCGAACAGCGGACCAATATCCATTTCCATAAGCCTGTCGTGCATATTGGTAATGGCAGAAGAAATGTCGATGGCGGTATTGCCCACAATCACGCCGGATGCCCGGTTTACCAGACTCTGCGCCACATCAAATACGCCCATGACGATATTCCATGTATTCGTGACGATCAGAATAGAGCAAGCGGTTTTGAAAATCCACTTGAAGAACATCCATGTATCCACATCGTTCAGGTTGTTCTTGTCGGTAATCAGCTGGATCAGCTCCAAGGTTATAACAAACGCCAGTATCAGACCAGCAATCGGCAGGATAACCGTTTCCGAAAGGTTTTGTATCATGGAAAAGATACCGCCATTCCAGCCATGCGGGGTCTGTCCTACCTGTGTGGATATTTCTCCGACCTTCTGGTTGACCGTATCGAACATCCCGGAAAGGTTACTTTCAATGCCTCCTACAAGGATTTCCTTGAGCCATTCGGTAATTTGTTCTTTGATATAATCCACTTACTTTTCCCTCCTTTCATGCCCCGCCCGCGTGGTACGGGAGGGGCAGAGGATTTTTGACGGAACGATTAACCGAACAGCCCGGACAAAAGCGGTACAAGGGTGATGCCGATGAGTGCGACACCGCCGCCAGCCATCAGCTGTTTCATGCCCTGCGACTTCGCGCCGGGGTTATCGTTGCCGTAGCCCTCCATCAGATTGATCGCACCCCAGATGCCAAGACCGGCACCCAGTGCGATCACGAGGGTCTGCAAAACGGTTACTGCGGAATTGAAAAATGCCATAAATAGTTACCTCCATGTTTTTCTGCCCATTCGGGCAAGTCATAAGTTGTTGATTGGTTTCATACAGCGGCAAAGCCGGCAGGCAAACAGCTCTTTCAAAATGGTTGTGGAGCTTTCCTGCGTTCGGCGTTGGCTGTTTTACAGGACTGTTATCCGGCGATTAACCGAACAGCCCGGACAGAAGCGGTACGAGGGTGATGCCGATAAGAGCGACACCGCCACCAGCCATCAGCTGCTTCATTCCCTGCGACTTCGCGCCGGGGTTATCGTTGCCGTAGCCCTCCATGAGATTGATTGCGCCCCAGATGCCAAGACCGGCACCCAGCGCCACAACGAGGGTCTGAAGAACAGTAACAGCAGAATTGAAAAATGCCATAAGAATTTACCTCCATATTTTTGTAAAAGAAAAAGCACCGTCAAACAGCGGTGCTATCGGTTGTGTCTACTTCGTACACATCGTAGACTTCATTGGGTTTTGTTTTCAGCCGGGTGGACAGGAAACGCTCTATGTCAAAGGCATTATGGCTGTCCGCATCGGCTGTCAGATGATAGTTCGGGTGCTGCGTGATGTCATATTTGTTCGAGAAGAACGGACGCACACCGCGCAGCTGCAAAATGCACTTGCTGCCGTCCATGACCGCAAGCTCATCTTGGCTCATCAGCTCTTTGCCGAGTTTCTGATAGTTGAGGGAGTGGGAAGTTTCCCGCCCTCGGCTCTCGCCGGTGTTATAGGTGTCGATGGTTTCCTTGCCCAGCACAGCCGCCAGCTCTTTCAGCGTGGTCGGCTCCTTGCCGCCCAGAAAGATGGAACAGTCCATATTTCCGAGAATGGTGTCACAGTTATCCTTGTAGATGGCTTTGAGCTGTGACTGTGCCTGCAACACCAGACAGGCAGAGATCTCACGGCTTCGGATGGTTGCCACCAGCTTTTCCAGCTTCGGAATCTGCCCAATGTTGGCGCACTCGTCAATCAGGCAGCGCACATGAACAGGCAAACGCCCGCCGTACACATCGTCCGCTTTCTCACACAGCAGATTGAAAAGCTGTGTGTAACACATGGAAATCAGGAAGTTAAAGCTGTCATCCGTATCCGACATGATAAGGAACAGGGCTGTCTTTTCATCGCCCAGCGTATCCAGCTCCAGCTCATCATAAGCCGTCACCTCGCGCAGCTCCTCAATATCGAATACCGCAAGACGAGCACCGCAGGAAATCAAAATGCTTTTCGCGGTCTTTCCCGCCGCCAGTTTATATTTCTTGTACTGGCGCACAGCAAAGTGCTTTGGCTTTTCCGCTTCCAGCGCATCAAACATCAGGTCAACCGGGTTTTTGAACTCCTCATCGTCCTCTCGGACTTCCATTGCATTGATGAACTCAATCAGGGTTGAGAAATTCTGTTCCTCCACCGGGGCTTCATAGTGGATATAGCCGATCAGCGCCACATACAGCAGCGTTTCGGCTTTTACCCAGAAATCGTCCCCGGCTTTGCCCTCACCCTTGGTGTTGGCAATCAGGGTGGTGACCAGCTTCAAGATGTCCTTTTCGCTGTGAATATAGGCAAAGGGATTGTAGCGCATGGACTTCTTGAAATTGATGGTGTTCAGTACCTTGATACGGTACGGCTCATAAATGACCTTGCCGTGCTTATCTTTTTGGGGCTTGCCGTCCTTTCCCAGCTTTGGTGCGCCGCGCTGGAGCATCTTGCCGCACTCCACAAGGATGGTTCCCTTTGGTAAAGTGCTTTTAAGATAAAATTTTTCGGCTATCACGCACTCCATAATTTGCTTAGAAATTCCCTGATTTTACATCGTTTTTCATGAGTTTCTTGACCTTATCTGTAACACTGTCATTACTGTTTTTGCTGAAATGTACTCCAACACAGTAAGTTGTGTTACCATGTCTCATTTCAAATCTTCCGGCAGGCTCTGCCATAACTTTTTTCTCGATTGTATTTGTATCTCCCATATAAATTCCTTTCAAAATGAAATATCCGGCAGGGCATTCCCTTACCGGATTTTGTAGTCTATGACGCTAATGACGCTTTGTGACGCTATTTTACATACCGCACTATCTTACGGAAGAGTGTCATTGTCTTGCTCTGCATGAAGTAAAGTGAAAGAACGCTTCTCCGAACTTCGGTCATGCTTCTGGTACACAATGCCGAAGTCATTGAACAGTACCGATATATTTACATTCAACTTTCTAGTCAATACATGAGGCTTCATATTAATGTCTGGTATCAACTCCAATAGCTCTGTGGCTGTGCCAGTCCATTCTGTGCGGTCTTGCATGAAATCAGCTATCTTCATAACAACTGCTTCTGGCTCTTGCTTAATCATTGGAGTTTCTGCCTTGGTCAGTTCCCAGATACAACGCTGTTGATTGAACTGCAAGGTCAGCTCTTGATCTGGCTGGTCACGACCAACTATCTGCATAATAGCTGTTGGGTCTGTTCGCTTCTTCTTTTGCAGAATAAACGCTCCATCGGCAGCTCCCAACAATCCATTCGTGCCAGAAATCATATCAAAGCTGTCACTGGCTTCCATTTTTCTTGTATGATGAACTACCAGAATCGCCACATTATGCGTATCACTAAACTTCTTCAAGGCTGTAATATTCTGATAATCCATAGAATAACTGTAATTCTCGTTACCGGCTTCTCTGACTTTTTGCAGAGTATCCACGATTATGAGTCTGGTGTCCTTGTGAAGCTGGATAAATTCCTCAAGCTGTTCATTTAGTCCATCAGACAATGTCATGGCTTGCGTTGCAAAGTGCAATCCTTCGACAGCTTCCACTCCAAACATCCTATTCAATCGTCCTTGTAATCTTCCGAAATCATCTTCCAATGCCAGATAAAGTACACTGCCTTTCTTTACGGAACAATTCCATAATTCAGTGCCAGTGGCGATGTGATAGCCAAGCTGTGACATGAAGAATGATTTACCGATTTTGGGAGAACCTGCAAAGATATAAGTCCCACTATAAAGTAATCCGTCAATTACTGCTGTTCTCGGGGGAAATGCCATATCAAGTAATTCCTCCATAGAAACTGTGTAAAGGCTTCTCTTTTTATCTAATTGGGGTTGCTCGTTCATTTCTCTTATGGCTTGTAGAACTGCCATCTGTTCGCTCTGTGGCAAGTTCTGAAATTCGTCTTTCAAGTGTGTGTGCCTCCTTTCCTTGGCTTTTCACTATTTCTGCTCGTTCCTCAATGCTCCCCATCAAAAGAATGTCTAATAAATACTCGACATAGGTTATCTTCTGACAAGCCTCAACAAATCGGCTGTCAGGATTTTCTTCAAATGTTTTAGGAAATAATGTCTTTTTCCAATGCTCCAACAAATGAAGATAGTCGCAGTAGACCAGATAGCAGTGTTTCTCTGCTATCTGATATTCCTGTGCCGGTGTGATTTTGGTCTTGATAGGGGAAGCTCTTATCCAAGGCTTACTGGTCTGTTTTTGCTCATAGCTGACACCAAAATCAGATGCCAACTTTTCAGCGGCTTCCTTGGGATTGAGATTGAAGAGCTTTGCAGTGAAATTGATAACATCTCCATCTTCCTGACAACCAAAGCAATGAAATCTCTTATTGACCTTCATGCTCGGTGTTCTGTCAGAGTGAAAAGGGCAACAAGCCATGCCATACCGATTGACTTTTATACCATAGGCTTCTGCGGCATTTCTTGTTGTAACGGCTTCTTTTACTGCTTCAAATACATTCATCATCGCTCCTCTGGGCATAAAAAAGCACCTGCATTTTACTGGTTAAAAAATACAAGTGCTTTTTAAAGTTCCATATTCTGTTTTTTCTGTGGTGATTTTTTCTCTGGCTTTTCCAATTCCATCTTTCTTTGTATTGCTTGCAGACTTTCTTTTGTAGATTTCTTGCCATTCACAACTGTAGGAAGTGCTTCCGGCAATACTTGTCGAATACACCATCTAACCTGCTTCAAGTCTTCAAGAGAGATATTCACTTTTCTAAGTTCTGCTAACTGTGTTTCATTATCTTTTGATAATGTTGCTCGTTCAGCATTTAGTTCCTTTCTATCAATCGGTAATTTCTCAATCAGCTTCTTTAAGGTGCGATCTGCTTTTCTGTATTTTGCCAATTCATCTGAATGTTCATCAGCAAATTTTTCTTTTCTTGACTTCCAACCAATGGATACATACTTATCATGAACAGTCTCTGTCTCCTTCATAGTTTTTACTGCCTCAAGTATCGCATCAATATCAGCAATTCTGCTGTCATTGGCTTTCATCTTTGCACGAATTTCTCTTGCAGTCGCATTGGTTTCATTCAAATATTTTCCGAGTTTTGGAATGGTATCAATGTCCTGTTCCCTAAGAACTGCAATCAAATGGAACATCTGCTTTAAGTCTTTAATTTGACCTTGGTTCTGTCCGTATGCTGACCATGTTGCTCTGCCTTCTTTGCGGAGATTCATGTAAGCATTAAGGATTTCTGCAAGGCTCTGTTCCTCTGGCTTTTCCATTGAAGACTGTTCTTTGATTTTCTCTGATAAGTCAGATAACCAGCTCTGCAGGGAACGAATAACATTGCGGATAGAGTCGAATAATTTGTTAGCAGTAATAACTTGCCTGTTCAGATTCCCAAGCTCCGTTTGAATACCTCTACGCTCCATTGCTGTAGCTTCTGGTCCGAGATGAATTTGTGGAGCATGGGGATTGCCCTGACGCTCAAAAGAGCGCAAATCAACACGTTCTGTTCTTCCGGCATTATCAAGATACTTGTTCTGGACAACTTCCCATTCGTGCCTCCATATCTCGCCATACTTTCGCTCATTCCAATCGACTGTATTAGCCTTATGGTTCTTCCAACTACCATTGGGTAAACGGATACGCTCCCCGTTTTCGTCAAGGTCATATTCCTTGTGACATTTGGGAAGCCATTGTCCTTGTTCGTCCATCGGTCTGAGGGTAAGCAAGATATGAGCATGAGGGTTTCCATCGCCTTTATCATGGATAGCAAAATCTGCAATCATGCCTTTCGACACGAACTGACTTTTGCAATATTCCTCCATCAATCGTATCTGCTCTTCACGAGAAATTTCTTTAGGCAGTGCCATGATAAATCTTCGGGCAAGCTGTGAGTTCCACTGGTTCTCTTTTTCCTCAACAGCATTCCATAAAGTGTTACGGTCTTTGTATTTTGGTGGAGCATTTTCCGGCAATATAATCTCTGTAAACGCAATCCCTCTTTTATCAGAATAGAATTTTCGTTTCTGATCATATTCAGAAAAAAGCATATCACCGGATTGATAAGCCGAAGCGGCAACTGATGATTGCCTTTTACTTCGTTGCACGATTTTAATATCGAAATGTGGACATGGCATTTTATATCAACCTCCTTTTGTGCCAATAAAAAAACCGAGTAGCAAATTTAGCTAATCGGTCATAATTAGACTTGCGGCTCAATGATGAAACGCAAAGCGGTTCTTCATTGAACACAAGTTCACTAGAGGGTAGCTGGCAGAGCCAGCGCAGGGGGAGTGTAGCTCCCACTGGTTTGTAATGAAGTCTGCGGACGAAATGGAAAACGAGCTTTCCGCAGGAACCTTCGGAGAACGCAACCACCATGAAGTGGTGTATAGTTGCGCCCTTGTCTAAAGCCAAGGGTTTTAGACAGTACCTATCTCTTGAGATTTTCTTCTGTTTTCAATCAGTGAGTTCAACTTCTTTTGAACAGTCTCTCCTTGAAAGATGAATCGTAACAATTCCATTACATCATCATCTGTCAGAAGCAGTGGCTCTTTCAGAAATGTTTCAAGCATACCTGCACGCACACAGAGCCTACGTGTACGCTCTGTTCTGTTCAGCCTTGATAATTCATGTCTGAGGGATTTCTCATCGTTCTGTGCCTTTCTGAGTTGCTTCTGTGCCTTGTCCTGCTCCTTGCGAAGTCGGTCAAGTTCCTTGTTCATAGGGCATCACCTCCTTTCAAAAAATGAGTAAAACAAAAGCACTCAGCTTGTTATAGTTGAGTGCCTTTGGCTTAATCATTTACTTGTAATTTCTAACTCCAACTGGTTATTTGAATGGTTTTCCTTAATTCCAGTTTTAATTTCTATTTTTGAATCTGGAATTTCTAATCCCCAGTTATCCCAGCCAACATAATTATTTCTTGCAAATAATTCAATTTTCTTTTGCTCTGGAAACATTTTTGTGATACCATCAATTACCTCTGCTGGTTTTTCGCTGTGTTTTCCTCTGGGAACAGCCACCATCTGTCGAACATTTCTTGCACCTCTTGGTGTAGGGAATTTACCTCTTTTGAAAGCAAGAACAAATTCGGTTTGAGATAATGTGTATCTTCCGGGGTTATGAATCATCTTATCCCAAACAAATGCCACAGTTTTGTATTCAAACCCCCATGCCTCGCCTAATTCAATGGAATTTGCTAACTGTGGTCCAGTTGTCCACATAAACAACAGGCAATCCTCATGTGCTATTGATTGAACATCAAGTTCCTTAAGCTGCTTGAGTTTTAATGTCGGGTATTTGAAAGTGGCAGAACTTAGAAAAATCTTTTTTTCAAACCCTACATTTTCATCTTTAATTGTGGTTTTATCATATTGCATTTTTCCGCCGTAATCCCAAGGCGGATCAGCATATATAACTTGGTACTTTTCTTGAGGTAATGCCGGATATATTTCGTCCAGCGGATTGATTTTTGTGCGTGCTTTTGCTTGCTTGCTATAAAGCGAATACGCAGTAATATCCGCATCATTTTTTTCTGTCATGCAATTGGCTTCCTTTCTTGGTTGTTACTCATAAGCATACGCGAGAAACATCAAGTTGTCAATGATTGTTACTCATACTCCGTTGTCTTATAGGCATATAATTTTTATCTTTACTATAAAAGAACTTTGAATGGAGGAAACTATGGTCACTAAAGAATTTGGCGAACGTGTAAAAGAAATTCGCAACAGCCTTGGTATAAGCCAAGAAAAATTCGCTTTGTCTATCGACATGGACAGAACGTATTTTGCATCTGTTGAAAGTGGTAAGAGAAATATTGCACTGAATAACATTGCAAAGATTGCCGCTGGATTCGATATGACGTTGGAAGAATTGTTCAAAGGCTTATAAGGAGGTATCAACTATGGGCAAGCGTGCTCTAAGCGGACGAGATAATTGGCAAGAAGAAGGTGGGTCAAAGGCTTCTGTTGCTGAACAAAATCTCTATGAAGTATTTCGTGAACATTTTAAGCATACAGAATATAAGTTACACGAAAAGCCAACACATCTCAAAAATCTGTATGCTAATGTAAAACTTCCAAGCAGTGTTATATCACAAATCTACAATCCGCCGATTGACTTGAGTACTACAAAATGGGGTGTTTCACCTGATTTTGCTATTGAAAACACCAAAACACATAAAATCCTTTTTGGCGAAATTAAAAGGCAAGATGGCTGGGTTGAAGGCAAAGACCCAAGTGCCGGTAGAGGTAATGCGCATGAAAGATTATGCAAACTGTTCACTCCTGGATTGATGAAAGCATATCGCAGTATTGGTCATATTACCAGCACAGATATTCTTCCATTCTGGGTTGTGTTTGAAGGCGATATTACAAGAGACCCAAAGCGTAATCGTGAGGTCGCTTTTTGGTTTGATACATATGATAAAAACTATTTTATGTGGAGACCAAATATGAGCGATAACGATTTAATCGAACATTTTGAAAAGTATCTAAAACCATACTTGCAGTAAATAGAGGGGCAAATCTTAGTGTGATTTGTCCCCATTTTTCTATGCTATTACCACGGTCTATTGAAAACGAGCATTTTCAACTTAATTATTATGGTTTCAATATACATTACAATCCAAACGGCAATATAAGGTAGAATGAATATTACAAATCCAATACATAATATCTGTATAGCTTCATTTCCATTACTTATTCCCATAATATAACTTGCAACCGCCATAAGGAAAAATATTCCGGCAAGAATATTCATGAATACCTCTGTAAAGCTGGTTACAAATATTCCTATCCATTGTATTAGTGCTAGCAATGCAATCAATGGTAACACAAAAACTTTCAAGAGTAGTTTTAACAAAAACATGCTGTATCCTCCAATCATTTAGGTAAGTAGGACAAATCATTGATTTCTTTCATCAACAATGCACCAATGGCAACTCCATACTTGTACTGTTCAATAGCTTCAATTCCAGTAACTGCTGAAAGAGCATCACTCAATTCATTAACCTTTTCAAAGGCTTCCTTGCTTATCATCTGTTCCAATTCTTTCATCAGGTCTGAAGCCTTCTTATTTGCATCAGAATAAGCCTGACATTGAGGTAAAACCTGTTCCTCTACATGAATATCTCCGTTGTATAATGCCTCTAAAATCATCTCTGAACCTCCTTACACATATATCATTTCATGCTTCACAATCTCTTCTGAACGGTTTGCAATGCTCTGCATGGCTCTTACCCATGTCATCTGGTCACTGGCTTTTAATTCCTCTTTAACGCCCTCAGAAGCCATCATCTGCTTCACAATACAGTCATAACGAGTAGTTGCTTGCTCGTTTAGATCAGCAAGGTACGAGTGGAGCTTACAGTCCAACATCAGCTCATTTAAGAGGAATGGCTTGCATGACCGCAAGTAGCTTCGGTGGAGCATTCCCCACTTACCAATAGGTCGGTTGTCTTCTTGCACTTGGAAATTCGGAATGTAATAATCTCCGACCAATTTATACTCAATTCCATTTTCATAAATTCTTTTCTTTAATTCACTCATTACATAGCCTCCAATTCTTTTTTCTTGTGGTAATCTTCTCTGCGTTGCTTTAAGAATGCCTCGTATTTAACTATTGCCTCTGGGTCTCCATTCATAGCACCTTCATACATTTTGTTATAGGTCTTTCTTGTTGCTTTCACTGCGTAGGCTCTCATTTCATTAAGCTGTTCAATGGCTTCTTCATCTCCTGCATCAGCTCTGGCAATCAATTCTTCCTTAAATGCCTTTCTTTGAGCAGTATGTCTACGAGAGTATTCCTTTCTCTTTTCCAATACTTTTGCGGAATATTTTGGGTCTTCTTCCATCCTTTTGTCCTCAGCCGCCTTCTTCCGCTTTCTTGCCTCTGCCTCTGCCTTACGAAGCTCTGCAAGCTGTTCAGCCGCTTCTGGGTCAGTTTTGGCTCTGGCTACAAGCTCTATTCTGGTTTCTTTCTTTTTCTTTGTCATTCGCTCCATACGCTTGCGGTCTTTTTCAATCATTTTCTCGGCTTTAAGTCTCTCTTTTTCTTCCATAGCCTTGATATATTCCGGCGATGCCTCCTTGATTTCTTTGAGTTTGGCTCGATACTTTCTTCCAGCTTCACGCCTGCTTTCAAGATACTGCTCATACTGTGCGGCGGCTTCTGGGTCTGTTTTTGCGTCCTCTTTAAGCTGTGCCATTTTTTCTTTCTGCTTTTCCTTTGCTCGTTCAGACTTTCTATACTGTTTTTTCTTTTGTTCCTGCTCAATCTGCTGTATTCTTTCTTCCTCGCTGATTTCTTCCATCGGTGGAAGGTAATTTCCAATGAAATTGAAATAAATATCAATACATTGCTTTCTGTATGCTCCACGACCTCCTTCAGCGGCATGAATATCAACTTTTTCGATAAATTCATAAAGCATTTGGTCTGTCAGCTCTGTAATATCCTTGTATTTGTTGACCAATGCCATAAACTTCTTGGGGTCACTCTTGGGAACAGCTTCTTCCTCATGTTCACCGGCGATTTCCCGTATGCGTTGCTCCAACTGTACTTGTTCCTCGTCATATTGGCTTACAAGGCGTTGAAACTGTCTGTCTGGTATCTTTCCTAACATACTGCTCTCATACAATCCCTTAATCAGAATATCCAATTCCTCAATACGCTTTTGTGCTAATTCAATCTCTTTTTTGCTTTCATCGGCAATGCTTGTCTCCCGACTTTCCCATTGCATTTTTAATTGCTCGATGAACTCCGACTGATTTTCCAAAGCATATTTAGTGACACTCTGTACCGCTCTTAATATGGCGGCTTCCACTGCGGAAGATTTGATATAGTGTGAGAAGCATTCTGCGTAAACATTGCGGTAATTCCTGCATTGAAAATAGTCTGAACTGTCATACTCCTTTTTCTGACCAGATATCTTGCTACTGGAATAGCTCATTCTTGTGCCACAATCGGCACAGAACAGAAGTCCCGACAATCTGTGTGAATATGTTCCATTTGCTATTTTCTTTGGATTTCGCTTTCTTAGTCGCTGTGCCATATCCCATGTGTCTTGGTCTATGATTGGCTCATGTGTATCTGGGAATATCATCAATTCATCTGGTGTGGCGGCTCTGCGTTTCTTTAGCTTAAAGTTTTCTCGAACCGTCTTACCCAAAACAGTGTGTCCCAGATATTCTTGGCGGTCTAAGATGTATCCGACTGTGGTATTCGACCATACATAAGGGTCATGATAAGTCTTGCAATGAACATCTTGCGGTCTGTTCAGCTTCATATATGCCGATGGTATCAGTACCTTTTCCTCTGACAATGTGCTTGCAATTCCTGTCATTGTCATGCCGGATGCCGCCATCTGGAATATTCTGCGAACCACATTGGCTGCTTCTTCATCAATGTAAAGCGTCTGTTTATCGCCCTCTACACGCTTATACCCATAAGGGATACTGCCACTGCACCGCTGTCCGCTCTTCATTCTGGACTTGAATACCGCCTTGATTTTGTTGCTTGTATCCTTGGCATACCATTCATTGAACATGCGTTATTCGGGAAGGTGAAAACAAAAAAGCAAAAGCTCAGCATTCATGCGGGTTTGCGGCGAAGTGGCTCTCGGCCAAACCCCCTCTCAAACCTGAGAAAACCGGCTGAATGACGAATTGCATATCATTTTAGGACGTTCCTGCTGATGGAACGTCCTTTTTCTATTTCAGCGGGAGGTGAAAAGTCAAATGACCAATGTAATTGCCGTTGCCAACCAAAAGGGCGGCGTCGGCAAGACCACGACCTGCGCCAATCTCGGCATCGGGCTGGCGCAGGAAGGAAAAAAGGTGCTGCTGGTGGACAGCGACCCACAGGGTTCTCTGACCATCAGTTTGGGCAATCCTCAGCCCGATCAACTGCCCGTTACGCTGGCAACGATAATGGGAAAGGTGCTAAACGAAGAAACCATCGACCCCAGCGAGGGAATTCTGCATCACGACGAAGGCGTCAATCTCATGCCCGCCAACATCGAGCTTTCCGGCATGGAGGTTTCGCTCGTCAACGCCATGAGCCGCGAAAAAATCCTGAAGCAATATCTGGACGGAGTGAAGCGCCAATACGATTATGTGCTGCTGGACTGTATGCCCTCGCTTGGAATGCTGACCGTCAACGCTCTGGCCGCTGCCGACAGCGTACTCATTCCCGTTCAGGCGCAGTACCTTCCGGCCAAGGGCCTCGAACAGCTTTTGCAGACAATCAACAAGGTGCGGAGGCAGATCAACCCCAAGCTCAAAATCGACGGCATTCTGCTGACGATGGTGGACAGCCGTACCAACTATTCCAAAGAAATCAGCGCCCTGCTGCGGGATACCTACGGCTCAAAGCTAAAGGTATTTGATGTGGAGATTCCTCATTCCGTCCGCGCCGCCGAAATCAGCGCGGAGGGCAGGAGCATTTTCGCCCACGACCCGAAAGGCAAAGTTGCCGAGGCGTACCGTGAGCTGACGAAGGAGGTGTTGAAGATTGAAAAGCAGCGTCAAAAACATAAGTCTGAACAGTTACGATGATATTTTTTCTACGGAAGAAACCCGTGAGGACGCCAAGCGGGAAAAGGTCATGAATATGCCGCTTTCGGAGCTGCACCCGTTCCCCGACCATCCGTTTCAGGTACGGGACGATGATTCCATGAAAGATACCGTGGAGAGCATCAAAGAATACGGCGTGTTAGTTCCCGCCATCGTCCGTCCCCGCGCGGACGGCGGCTATGAGCTGATTTCAGGTCACCGGCGCAAACACGCCTGCGAGCTGGCGGGGCTTCCCACCATGCCGGTGATCGTCCGCAATCTGGACGATGACGCCGCGACCATTATCATGGTTGACAGCAACATTCAGCGTGAAAACATCCTGCCGAGCGAACGGGCCAAGGCATACAAAATGAAGCTAGACGCCATAAAGCGGCAAGCCGGTAGACCTTCTCTTGAAAATGGTGGCCAAGTTGGCCACGATTTACGAGGGATAAAAACCCGTGATTTGATTGCGGAAAACTCAGAGGATAGTGCGCGTACTATCCAGCGGTATATCCGGCTGAATGAGCTGACACCGCAGCTTCAGCAGATGGTGGACGACAAGAAAATTGCCATGACTCCCGCCGTGGAGCTGTCGTACCTCAAGCCGGAGGAACAGACGCTTTTGCTCGACACCATCGAAAGCGAACAGGCCACCCCCTCGCTCTCACAGGCCCAGCGGCTGAAAAATTTCAGTCAGGAGGGCCATCTCAACGAGGACAGTATGCTTGCCATCATGTCCGAGGAAAAGAAACCGGAGAAAAACGACCTGACCATCAAGGCTGATAAGCTCCAGAAATATTTTCCCAAGTCGTATACCCCGCAGCAGATGGAACAGGTCATCATACGGCTGCTGGACGGATGGCAGAAAAAGCGGCAGCGGGATCAGGAAAGGTAAAATAACCGTCGTTTCAGACGTTCCGAAAGGAGCGCCTTTTTTCATGTCTTGATTAAGGAGGAAACCGCATGACAACTGAAAAAATCAATGAGAGCAAACGCGGGAAGGAGGATAAAAAGAAAAAACGCAAATGGCCGTATATTCTTGCGATTCTTCTGCTGTTGCTGCTTCTCCTGCTCCTTTTGCTGCGGAGCTGCGGAAATCAGCATCCATCCCCGAACCCGCCGCCGTCCAGCTCCGTTCCCTCGTCGTCCGCTCCGTCGCTGGACGATACTGGCAGTGCGGAGCCGGGAAGCAGCAGCACCCCGTCGCGGCAGGAAATCCTGTCCCGGCTTCAAAAGCAGGAAGTCACCGTCACCGACAAGGTGAGCGCGCAGGCGTCCTTTTCCAACGGGGCCAAAGACAGCACCGGCACATGGGAAGTGGAGAATCCGTCATCCAACACCGTCATTATGCAATGTGAAATTGTGCTGAACGGCGAAACCGTGGCAAAATCCGCACCGATCTATCCGGGGCAGCACATCAACGGCCTGAACCTTTCCCAGCCGGTTTCATCCGGAAGTTACAGCGTAACCGCAACAATCAAGTATTATAACAAAACAACTAAGGCTTACCTCGGCATGGCGGACTACAAAATCCGTCTTTCTGTTTCGTAATCAGCCGGACGTCCGGTTGATATATAAAATTCATAAGGAGGCTTCTCAATGAAAAGCAAACTCAGAAAGGTTCTCGCAGGCATCATCACCTTTGCCGTGCTCGGCGTTACGGCGGCAGTCCCGGCGTTCGCCGCCGACAAGACCGACACCGGCACGGGCAGCGTCACGGGGAACGTAACGATCAACGGCTCCATCTCTCCTCTAACGATCTCCGTCACCCATCCGATCAACGTAGCCTACGCCATCAGTCCCGATGCCGAAACCTTCACCGCGCCCGACATTACAGTCACCAACAACACCAAAGTCGCGGTGATCACTACAGTGGAATCCCTGAAAGCCGCTTCGGGCGGGACGCTTACCTTCACCGACGTCGATCCGTCCGCAAAGACATGGCGTTCTCTCAACCTCGCGGATTCCAAAAAGTATATCGCGCTCGGCATTACGGCGAAGGGCGATTCCGGCTGGAATAGCGGCTACAGCGCTTCCACCCATTGGGCGGTGAACGATTCGCCGCTGCAGGTCGGGACGCTGAATCCGAACACTTCCGGCGCGCTGTCCCTGACGGCTGACTACGGTCTCGCATTTGACGGGGCATATACGGCCAACCATCAGCTCGTTTTCCAGTTCCAGCTCGCATAAAAACAGAAGCGCGGGAATTGGCCGGGATTTTCCCGGCCAACCTTCCACGCGAAAGGAGGGCTTCTATTTGAGGCAATCATTCAGGCGGCTTTTTCTCGTACCATTGCTTGCCGCCGGTATTCTGCTGTCCGGTGCTTCGCCCGTATTTGCGGCCTCCGCCGCGTCGGTTCTGTCACTGACCGCGACGCCGAATCCGTCCGGGAACTATGTAGCACTGAACTGGACCAACAGCGACAAAAGCCAGCCGTACAGCTATATGCTCTATTCCAAATCCGTGCATGAATCGACCTTCCAGAGCATTCCCGCCAAAGATCACGCGAAGGTTCTGAACATTTATCCCGTTGTCGCACCGACCGTTTCCTTTACGACATGGCAGGGCAAGAGCTACACTCTACCGAAGTCGGCGTCCCTTAAAATGTGGATGGAGACGCCGAATACGTATGATCCCAAAGGCTACGGCAAGGGTCTCATTTCCGTCGATACCGTGTCAATCTCCGATTTTAACGCCAACCCGGACGCTTACCTGAAAAACGCGGACGGCAGTTACAAATACGATGTGTTGTATTTCGGCGCGTGGGACGCTTTCGCAAGTCAGGATTTGTCCGCGGCGGCGGAAACCAAGACCGACGCCTTTATCAAAACGGGGCGCGGCGTCCTGTTCGGGCATGACACGATGGT
This sequence comes from Oscillospiraceae bacterium, assembly GCA_022483045.1. Classification (NCBI taxonomy): domain Bacteria; kingdom Bacillati; phylum Bacillota; class Clostridia; order Eubacteriales; family Oscillospiraceae; species Oscillospiraceae bacterium. Next base: position 1,790,532 of record JAKVOA010000001.1, read on the forward strand.
AGACAATGATACGATCTCCATGCCGAATTTCTTCAAACTCGCGCATTACTGCGATATTCAGACTATCCCGCACTATACGGTGCTCGGCAGTTCGCAGATTAAGGTTTCCAAGAAGGGCCTGCTCACCAACTACCCGTGGAAAATCGGGGACGTGGGCACGGTTCTGAATGTCCCGATGTCCCATTCCAATCAGCTTGCTTTCGGGGATGTATGGATGACGTATCAGCCGCCCTATACCTATAGCGGCAGCGCGGAAGCCACCGGCTCCGGCGGGCAGGGCACCAACACCTTTTATCTAACAAGCTGGTCGAATTGCGCTATGATTCAGACCGGCCATTCCAACGGCGAGGCTACGCCGGACGAGCAACGCGTCACGGCAAACACGCTGTTTTACCTTGCTCAAATCACGACCGACACAAGCTGGAACGACCATAAGGGGCAGGATTTGGACGCACCGAACGAACCCGCTATTTCAAGCGTCACGCACAATTCCGACCGGACGCAGTACACCGTCAATTATTCCTCGCAGGACAACGCGACCGGCTATCAGTATTATGTCGAAGCCACAGGCCAGAACGACGGTGCGAAATATGATTCCTCGGTTATTTCCACGTCTTTGAAAACCGGGATGAAGGGCTATTCCATCGTGGAGGACAACAACCCCGATACCGTCCCGGACGGGAGCATTACGACCGCATCGGACAGCTATACTTTTTCCCGCCCGTCCGGCAGCAGTTTTTACATCCATATCGCCGCCGTGGACAACGCCGGAAACATTTCGGCTATCGCGCACTACCATGCGGATGAGCTTGTCTCTGTGACCCATCCGGTCAGTATCAGTTACGCGATTGACCCGAACAGCAATACGCCGTTCACCGCACCAGGCATTCCGATTACCAACCATTCCACTTTTCCCGTCCAAGTTTCTGTCGCGGGGCTGAAAGCGACATCCGGCATCGGCGACGCCGCCCCCACGTCCTATTCCGACTGGAACAGCCTGACGGCCTCGCAAACCGGAAACGGAATGGCGCTCGGCGTGGGAATCAGCCAAACAGCTGATTCAGGTTGGACTGCGGTTGACAGACAAGCACCGGTTTATGCAAGTGATGTTGCGTCGGAAGTTCCATTGGGGACACTCGGCGCGAACGGAGCTTCCGGGAATCTGGCGCTTACCGCTAAATTCGGTTTGGCGTGGGTAAAGACAACGAACGTGTCCCATGAGCTGACGCTGAATTTTGCGATTGCGGACTGAATCGCCCGTTCAGAAGGGAGTGATACAAATGGCAGTTTTTCGTGTGGAACGGACGCGGGATTACACGGTCATGAGCAACCATCACCTGAAGGACAGAGCCTTGTCCCTGAAAGCGAAAGGTCTGCTTTCCATGATGCTCTCCCTTCCGGACGATTGGGATTACACCACGCGGGGCCTTGCATCCATCTGCCGGGAAGGTGTGGACGCTATCGGAAAGGCGCTCAAGGAACTGGAAAACGCGGGCTATATGGAGCGCCGCCAGCTTCGCGGCAAAGACGGGCGCATCTCGGATACCGAGTACACCATCTATGAGCTGCCGCGCAAGCCGCCGGGTACGCCTTTTCCGGATACGGATTCACCAGATACGGAAAAGCCGTATCTGGATAACCCGGATATGGGAAAACCGGATACGGAAAATCCCGCGCAATTAAATACTAAGGGAACTAATATCCCTAAAAAATCAAATATGTATGGATTAAATCCTTATCAATCCAATCCGGCAGACCGAAAACAAGAGGACGGTGCCCCGGCTGATTCGATGGATGCGACGGGCGCCTACCGCGAAATCATCAAAGAGAATATTTCCTACGACGTCCTGCGGCAGAGATGCGACCCGGAAAGGCTGGACGAAATCGTGGGCATCATGCTCGACACCGTGTGCAGCCGAAAAAAGGAAATCCGGATCGCCGGTGAGGACATGCCCGCCGAAATGGTGAAAAACAGACTTTTGAAGCTTGACGACAGCCACATCGAATACGTGCTGGAGTGTCTGGACAAGAACACCACCGATGTCCGCAATATCCGAAGTTATATTCTGACCGCGCTGTATCAGGCTCCGACCACCATCAGCAGCTATTATTCGGCGCTGGTCAATCACGACATGTACGGAAGCGGCCCGCCCGGACGGTAAACGTCCCGCGCGGGCTGTTTTCATGCCCGACAAAAATCGGAAAGGAGTAATTTTACCATGAAACGACCCCTCGCATACATCACCGCCCCGTGGGGCGGAAACGAAATTGAAAACACCGAGGACGCGGCAGGGTATTGCCGCAAGGTCTATGACGCAGGCTTTTCGCCTATCTGCCCGGTCCTGTTCCTGCCGCTTTTCCTCAACGACGCCATTCCGCAGGAGCACAAGGACGGCGTGGACATTGCCTGCAATTTTCTGCGCCGCGCCCATGTGCTGGTGGTCTGCGGCAGGAACGTGGACGAAACCGTGAAAAACGACATCGCTACGGCGGAACGGCTGCACATCACCGCCACCACGCTGGACGGCATTCTTACCGTCAAGGGACAGGGCCGGGAAAAAGACGCGGAAAAGGAGCGGAGATAACGTGCCGGACTATCAGAAAATGTACCACTCGCTGTTTAACGACGTGACCGACGCTATCTCAAAGCTCCAGCAGGCGCAGCAGAAAACCGAGGAAATGTACATTGACAGCAAGGAAACCGTCCTCACCCCATTTTTGAAAAAGAGCGAAGAAAAAAGGTCGGACAGCCGGTCCGATGGGAAACCGGCTCCGGCAAAGAAAAAGCCGCCCTCTCACGACGAACGGTGACGGAGGGCGGTTTCCTCATGACAGATGGAGGTGATTTGTTTGCAGGAAGAAATTGAAAACCGTTCCGTGACGCTCGTCATCAGCGGCGCGAAGCTCACGGGCCGGGTGCTCAAAGCGGTGATTGCCAAATATCTGGCCCACCGGAAGGAGAAGAAAAACGCGAAGGCCCGCGCCGGTCCCGTGGTTCCGCGCGGCAGGCAGACGGTCAAGCAGCTCGTCGGGCAGAACGTGGGCGTTTCCAATATGGAAATCACCGACAGTAACATCAAATCCTTTGACCGCGTGGCGCGGAAATACGGCGTGGACTACGCCGTCAAAAAGGACCGCAGCGTTTCGCCGCCGAAATATCTCGTCTTTTTCAAGGCGCGAGACGCCGACGCCCTCACCGCCGCTTTCACCGAGTTTACGGCGAAAACGGTGAACCGGGCGAAAAGGCCCTCCGTTCTCTCGCGGCTCCGGCAGTTTAAGGATCTGGTCAAGGCGAATACCGTTGACCGGGTGAGGCATAAGGAACAGGAGCGAGCGCGATGAGTGAGAAAACAAAAAAGTTGCTTCTGATGAACCTTCCGTACCTGTTTGTCGCTCTGTTTGCCACCAAGTTCGGACAGGCGTGGCGGCTGGCCGCAGGCGCGGACGCTTCCGGAAAGCTCCTGCACCTGATGGACGGCCTCACCGCCGCGTTTGTCTCTCCGCTGCCAAGCTTCCATCCAGCCGACCTCGGCGTGGGTGTTCTTCTCGCCGCCGCGCTCCGGCTGGCGGTTTACGTCAAGGGCCGGAACGCCAAGAAATTCCGCAAAAACGTGGAATACGGCTCGGCCCGCTGGGGCAAGGCCGAGGACATCAGGCCGTATATCGACCCGGTTTTTGAAAACAACGTCATTCTCACGCAGACGGAACGGCTCACCATGAACAGCCGTCCGAAGGACCCCAAAACATCCCGGAACAAAAACGTTCTGGTCGTCGGCGGTTCCGGTTCCGGCAAGACGCGGTTTTTCATCAAGCCGAACCTGATGCAGTGCGATTCCAAAGATTATCCGACGAGCTTCGTGGTCACAGACCCGAAGGGCAGCATCGTCGTGGAGTGCGGAAATCTCCTGCGGCGCAGGGGCTACCGTATCAAAATTCTCAATACCATCAACTTCAAAAAGTCGATGCGTTACAATCCCTTCGCGTACATTCACTCAGAAAAAGACATTTTGAAGCTGGTCACGGCGCTGATTGCCAACACCAAAGGAAACGGCAAATCCGGAGATGACTTCTGGGAAAAGGCAGAGACCCTCTTTTACACGGCTCTCATCGGCTACATCCATTACGAGGCCCCGGTCGAGGAACAGAATTTCGCCACACTGATCGAATTCATCAACGCCTCGGAGGTCCGAGAAGATGATGAGGAATTCAAGAATCCCGTGGATCTCATGTTTGAGGCGCTGGAAAAGGAAAATCCAAACCACTTCGCCGTCCGGCAATATAAAAAGTACAAGTTGGCGGCGGGCAAGACAGCAAAATCAATCCTTATTTCCTGCGGCGCAAGAATGGCCCCCTTCGACATTCAGGAGCTTCGTGACCTGACGGCCTATGACGAGTTGGAGCTGGACACGCTGGGCGACCGAAAAACCGCCCTGTTCATCATCATTTCAGATACGGACGACACCTTTAATTTTTTAGTTTCGATGGCCTATACGCAGCTTTTCAATCTGCTGTGCGAAAAGGCCGACGACGTGTACGGCGGGCGCTTGCCTGTCCACGTCCGGTGCCTGCTTGACGAATTTGCCAACATCGGACAGATCCCCAAGTTTGAGAAGCTGATTGCCACCATCCGCAGCCGTGAGATCTCGGCCTGCCTTGTTTTGCAGGCGCAGAGCCAGCTCAAGGCTCTGTACAAAGACAACGCCGACACGATCATCGGCAACTGCGACAGCGCCATCTTCCTCGGCGGTAAGGAACGCACGACCTTGAAGGAACTGACGGAATCGCTTGGAAAAGAGACGATCGACACCTATAACACCGGCGAAAGCCGGGGCCGCGAGGTTTCTCACAGCCTCAATTATCAGAAATTGGGGAAGGATTTAGCTTCGGTCGATGAGCTGTCTATCCTCGACGGCGGCAAGTGCATTCTCCAGCTTCGCGGCGTTCGCCCCTTCCTTTCGGACAAGTACGACATCACAAAGCACCCAAATTACAAGTACCTGTCTGACTATGACCACCGCAACGCTTTTCCTATCGAAAAATTCCTGTCCACCAAATTAAAACCGAAACCGGACGATGTGTTCAGCACATATTTCGTTGACCTCTCCGGGGACCCCAAAGCCGCAAAATAGCGGCTTTTTTCATATTCAAAATCTAAATTGGAGGTAGTATTATGAGTTTCTTTCATTCCGCAATCGGCGTTCTCCAGACCCTCGTAATCGCCCTCGGCGCGGGCCTTGCCATTTGGGGCGCGATTAACCTTCTGGAAGGTTACGGCAACGATAATCCGGGAGCAAAATCGCAAGGCATTAAACAGCTCATGGCGGGCGGCGGCGTGGCCCTGATCGGCATTACGCTGGTTCCGCTGCTCTCCAACCTTTTCGGCTAATGCCGACGCGAAAACACTCCGCGCCCCCATTCACGGGGGCGCGGGAAAGGAGGTGATGCCGCTTGGATTTCATCAAGCAGCAGATTACCGAATGGCTGAAAGAAATACTGGTCGGCGGCATCATGAACAACCTGTCGGGCATGTTCGACAACGTGAACAGTCAGGTCGGGCAGATCGCCTCTCAGGTAGGGACGACGCCGCAGGCATGGAACACCGGCATTTACAACATGATTCACACCCTGTCTGAAAATGTTATGATGCCCATCGCGGGCCTCATTCTCGCGTTCGTCATGACACTGGAGCTGATTCAGATCATCACCGACAAAAACAATTTTCACGACATCGAAAGCGCCGTTTTCTTCCGTTGGATTTTCAAAACGGCCTGCGCCATCCTCATCGTGACCAACACATGGAACATCGTCATGGGCGTGTTCGACGTGGCACAGAGCGTAGTCAACAGTGCGGCGGGAATCATCGTTTCCGATACGTCCATCGACATCAGTTCCGTCACGGCGAACCTTCAGACGCGGCTCATGGCAATGGATCTCGGTCCCCTGTTCGGCTTGTGGTTTCAGAGCATTTTTGTGGGCTTTACCATGTGGGCGCTCACGATCTGCATTTTCATCATCGTGTACGGGAGGATGATCGAGATCTATTTAGCCACTTCCATCGCGCCGATCCCGATGGCGACGATGCTGAACCGGGAATCGGGCGGCATGGGCCAAAACTATCTGCGCTCCCTGTTCGCACTGGGATTTCAGGGCTTTCTCATCATCGTCTGCGTGGCGATTTACGCCGTTTTGGTAAAAAGCATCAGCGTGAGCACGGACGTCAGCAAGGCAATCTGGACTTGCATGGGCTATACGGTGCTGCTGTGTTTTACGCTCTTCAAGACCGGAAGCCTCGCAAAATCAATTTTTAACGCGCATTGACGGAGGTGATATTTCAATGCAGGACAAATTACAGGAGCTTTTTGACCGGCTGGACGCCAACCTTGAAGATTTTCGGAAAACGTGGGAATCCAGCGATAAGGCAAAGCTGATCGACGGCTCCCGCGAGATCACCGCGATTAAGGACGCCCATTATTATCTGACCGAAAGCCACGGCTTTGAACCGGAGGAAATCGACTATCTTCTCCTGTTTGAGAACCCTTTACAGGTTGTCGCGGACAAGTGGCTGGAACGCACGGAAGATCTGAGCGATTTCAGCTTCGCGCTCGACGAGGTGTTCGACAAGCAGGACGCGATCAGGGACTACGAACGGAAGGAAAAGCCGTCCATTCTGGAACAGCTTCATCATACCGCTGAGACTGCCGGGAAAGCCGCGCGCCCGACAAAAGAACAGGAGGCGCGATAAATGGCTTATGTTCCCGTCCCCAAGGACCTGACCGCCGTGAAAACGAAGGTTCTGCTCAATTTAACAAAACGGCAGCTTGTCTGTTTCAGCGGCGGCGCGCTTGTGGGCGTACCGCTTTTCTTTTTGCTCAAGGGGCCTGCGGGGTTCAGTGCCGGAGCCGCTTCTCTCTGCATGGTTCTCGTCATGCTGCCGTTTTTCCTGACGGCGGTGTATGAGAAAAACGGCCTGCCGATGGAAAAAATCGTCCGCAACATTGCCCGGGTGCTGTTTCTCCGGCCAAAGCAGCGCCCGTATCAGACCAACAATTTTTACGCCGTGCTCGCGCGGCAAAGTAAACTCGACAAGGAGGTGTATCGGATTGTCGGTAAAAAAGCAAAAACCGGCCATGAATCGGTCATTGTCCCGCGCCGAGAGGCGTCAGATCGAAGCCGCTGTCGCAAGAGCTCGGCAGACCGATAAGAAAAAGCAGTCGGCGCAGGACAGCATTCCGTTTCAGCGGATGTTCCCGGATGGCATCTGCCGCGTAACCGACAGCTATTACACGAAAACCGTTCAGTTTCAGGACATCAACTATCAGCTCAACCAGAACGAGGACAAAACCGCCATTTTCGAGGGCTGGTGCGATTTTCTCAACTATTTCGACAGCTCCATTAAATTTCAGCTCTCGTTCCTGAATCTCTCCGCGACGCGGGACAGCTTTGCGAGAAGCGTCACTATCCCGCCGCAGGGCGACGATTTCGACAGCCTGCGCTCGGAGTACACGGATATGCTCCGGAATCAGCTTGCCAAAGGCAACAACGGCCTCATCAAAACCAAGTACCTGACCTTCGGTATCGAGGCGGACAGCCTGAAAGCGGCCAAACCCCGGCTGGAACGCGTCGAGATCGATATTCTCAATAACTTCAAACATCTCGGCGTAACAGCCGCATCTCTGAACGGTGCCGACCGTCTGCGACTTCTGCACGACATCTTCCATATGGATGCGCCGGAGCCGTTCCGTTTTTCGTGGGACTGGCTGGCCCCTTCCGGCCTGTCCGTCAAAGATTTCATCTCCCCCAGCTCGTTTGAGTTCAAAAGCGGCAGCATGTTCGGTATGGGGCATCAGGTTGGGGCGGTATCGTTCCTGCAAATTCTCGCGCCGGAGCTAAACGACCGGATGCTGGCTGATTTTCTCGATATGGAATCCAGTCTCATCGTCACCATGCACATCCAATCCATCGACCAGGTGAACGCCATCAAGACGGTGAAACGAAAAATCACAGATTTGGATTCCATGAAGATTCAGGAGCAGAAAAAAGCCATCCGTTCCGGGTACGACATGGACATCATCCCCTCCGACCTCGCTACCTACGGCGAGGAAGCGAAGAAGTTGTTGCAGGATTTGCAGAGCCGCAACGAGCGCATGTTCCTCGTGACTTTTCTCGTTCTCAACGTGGCCGAGAACCGGCAGCGGCTGGACAACAACGTGTTTCAGGCAAGTTCCCTCGCGCAGAAATACAACTGTGCGCTGACCCGCCTTGACTTCCGGCAGGAGGAAGGGCTGATGTCCTCGCTTCCGCTTGGGTACAACCAAGTAGAGATTCAGCGGGGCCTGACCACGTCGAGCACCGCTATTTTTATTCCCTTTACCACGCAGGAGCTGTTCCAGACCGGGCGCGAGGCGCTGTACTGCGGGCTGAACGCGCTCTCCAACAACCTCATCATGGTGGATCGGAAGCTGCTGAAAAACCCGAACGGCTTGATTCTCGGCACACCGGGCGCGGGCAAGTCCTTTGCTGCCAAGCGCGAAATCGTCAACGTATTTCTCGTCACAAACGATGACATCATCGTCTGCGACCCGGAGGCCGAATACGGCCCGCTGATCGAACGCCTGCACGGGCAAATCATCAAAATATCGCCCACGTCTGCTGATTATATCAACCCGATGGACATCAACCTCAACTATTCCGAGGAAGAAAACCCTCTGTCGCTCAAGTCCGATTTCATCCTGTCACTCTGCGAGCTGATCGTCGGCGGCAAAGAGGGCCTGCAGCCGGTGGAAAAGACGGTCATCGACCGCTGCGTGAGGCTGGTGTACCGGGATTACCTCAGTGACCCGCGCCCGGAAAACATGCCTATTCTGGAGGATTTGTACAGCGAGCTGCGGCGGCAGGGCGAAAAGGAAGCGCAGTACGTTGCCACGGCGCTGGAAATCTACGTCACCGGCTCCCTCAACGTGTTCAACCACCGCACGACCGTCAATGTGAGAAACCGCGTCGTCAGCTACGACATCCGGGAGCTGGGCAAACAGCTCAAAAAAATCGGGATGCTCATCGTGCAGGATCAGGTCTGGAACCGCGTTACCGTCAACCGCGCCGTGGGAAAATCCACCCGCTACTATATTGACGAGTTCCATCTGCTCTTAAAAGAAGAACAGACCGCAGCCTATTCCGTGGAGATTTGGAAGCGGTTCCGCAAGTGGGGCGGCATTCCAACCGGGATCACACAGAACATCAAAGACTTGCTTTCTTCCCGCGAAATTGAGAACATCTTTGAAAATTCAGATTACATTTACATGCTCAATCAGGCTTCCGGCGACCGCCAGATTCTTGCCAAACAGCTCGGCATTTCGCCGCACCAGCTTTCTTACGTCACCCATTCCGGCGAGGGCGAAGGGCTGCTGTTTTACGGCAACGTCATTCTGCCGTTTGTGGATCATTTTCCGAAGGACACGGAGCTGTACCGCATCATGACTACCAAGCCGCAGGAAGTGGCAGCAACATGAGCGCCCATTTCCTGCGGGATAGGAGGTGACGGCGATGGAAAAACGAGCGCCCCGCCTGCAATTCACGGATGATGAACGGACCGACCCTGTATTAAAAAAATCTGTCCACAGGACGCAGAAAGCGGCGGTAAAAGCTGACCGCGCACAGGCAAAAATACCGAAAAAGAAAGTCCTTCGCAAGCAGCGCACCTTTGATAAACCTACGGGTAAAACGAAGGGGCGCTTATATTTTGAGGAAGCGGACAAAAAGAAGCCGTCGAAACTCACCCATGCCGTTCGGGACGCACCCGGAAACGCTGTTTTGATGCGGTTTCACCGGGAAATCCGGCAGTCCGAGGACGAAAATGTGGGCGTGGAGGCCGCGCACAAAAGTGAGGAAGCCGCCGAGACGGGCGGGCGTTTGGTTCGCAGTGCCCACCGTTCCCACAAGCTGAAACCTTACCGAAAATCGGCCAAAGCGGAAAAGCGGCTTGACCGCGCCAACCTCGGTTATTTGCAGAAAAAGGCCGGGCGGGACAATCCGCAGCCCTCCGGCAATTCTTTGGCCCATTGGCGGCAGAAGCGGGCCGTCAAAAAGCAGTATGCCGCCGCGAAACGGGCTGGGCAGTTCACGGGTTCCGCCGGAAAAGCCGCCGAAAACACCGCAAAAGTGGGAAAGACGGCGGCGCGGGAGAGCAAGCGGGCGGCGGCTTTTGTCGCACGACACCGGAACGGTTTTCTGATCGCCGCAGGCGTCTTTCTGGTGCTGGTCTTGCTTCTGAATGTCCTATCCTCCAGTTCGGTTCTGCTGGAAGGGGCGCTGTCCGGCGTTACCATGTCCACCTATCCTTCCACGGACGACGCCATGCTCGGTGCGGAAGCCGCTTACGCCCAAAAGGAAGCGGACCTTCAAAACGAGATCGACCATTATCAGGAGCAGCACCCCGGCTATAATGAATATCATTACAGTCTCGATAAAATCGGCCACGATCCCTATGTGCTGATTTCCATCCTGACCGCGTGGCACGGCGGCGAATGGACGCTGGATGAAGTCCGGGACACGCTTTCCGTGCTGTTCTCAAAAGAATACCAACTGACGCAGACTGTGGAGGCGGAAACCAGAACCCGCACGGAAACGGATACGGTGACGGACCCGGACGGTACGACCCACACCGAAACCCGGCAGGTTCCCTATGCCTACACCATCTGCAATGTGAAGCTCCACAACGAGGATTTGTCCCATCTTCCCATTTCCATTATGAACGAAGACCAGGTCGGCGTGTACTCGATGTACATGTCCACTCTCGGCAACCGGCCAGATCTGTTTCCCTCGTCGGCCTACCCGAACGCATCCACTGTCAAAAAGCCAACGGAGTACGACATTCCCCCGGAGGAAATGACGGACGCGCGGTTCGCCGCCATGATGACGGAGGCGAAAAAATACATCGGCTATCCTTACGTTTGGGGCGGCAACAGCCCGAAAACCTCATTTGACTGTTCCGGCTACGTGTCGTGGGTGATCAATCACAGCGGATGGAACGTGGGACGGCTGGGGGCGCAGGGTCTCTGCAACATCTGCACTCCGGTTTCTCCATCCGACGCCAAACCGGGCGACCTTGTTTTCTTTGAACACACCTACGACACCGACGGCGTGTCCCATGTGGGCATCTACGTCGGCAACGGCATGATGCTCGCGGCTGGGGACCCCATCGGCTACTCGAACCTCGACACAAGCTACTGGCAGAGCCATTTTTACACGTTTGGGCGTTTACCGAACCCATAACAGATTGGAGGAATTACTGTGAATCCGAAATTCAAGAAAATCGACGCTGAGTATGAAAAAAACGTGGCGAAAATCTCCGCGCTGCAAGATCGGCAGAAGGAACTGGAAAAGCAGCGCCGGGAGCTGGAAAATCTCGATATTGTCGGCCTTGTTCGGGGCATGGGCATGACGGCGGAGGAACTGGCCGCGCTCATGAAAGCGCCCCGCGAGAACCGGCCCGTATCCGATCAGAACAAACAGGAGGAAAATATTCATGAAGAAATCTAAAATCCGCGTATTGGTCTGCCTGATAGCCGCCGTGTCCTGTACGGCGGCTTTTTCCGTCAATGCCCTCGCCTACAGCACAGGGGCGACCTCTCCGACTTTGAGCAGTTCCAGCGCCGCGCAGAGCGGCACCGCTTCGTCGTCGGCGTCGTCCGCAACGTCGTCTGAAACATCTCTCAAACCTCTGACGCCGGACGGGACCGGGACGGTGATCGACAACGTGACCAACGAGGACGGCAAGGAGTTTTTCACCGTCACCACGCCGAGCAAGCACGTCTTTTATCTGATTATCGACCGGCAGAAAAACGCCGAGAATGTCTATTTTCTCGACGCCGTTACAGACAAGGATCTGCTTGCGCTGGCAAAGAGCGACAACGAGGATGTTTCCGGTTCTTCCTCGTCTAAGACCGCTTCCACACCGGAAACATCCTCCGCGCCGACCGCATCAACGCCCACAGCTTCATCCGTTTCCCGGCCGGAAAAGCAGGACAGCAGCGCCGGAATTGCGGCGGTTGTCGTGCTTGCGGCCGTTCTCGTCGGCGCGGCGGTCTGGTTCTTCAAATTCCGTAAGCCGGGTAAAAAGGACAAAAGCAGGCCCGACCCGGACGATTATGACTACACCGAGGACGGGGATGAGGAATCTGAGCCGGATGATGAACCGAAAGCTCCTGACGAGGAAGCAACGCAAAAAGACGGTTCCGAATCATCCGACGGTGAAACGGAGCGTGAGGACGAATGACCTTTTTCACCGACAGCCCTTTCGAGCGGATGATGGTACAGAAACCGCAATACAGGCGGGAGGAACGGCCTCCCGCCCCGCTGAAAGGCCGTCCTGACCATCCCCGCGACTGTTATCGCGACCTTATCATCACGCCGAAACGAAAGGAGATTGAAAATGCGGCTTGTAATCAGTGAAAAGCCATCGGTTGCCCAAAGTATCGCCGCCGTGATCGGCGCGAAGCAGCGCGGTGACGGGTATTTAGAGGGCGGCGGCTACCTCGTTTCATGGTGTCTCGGTCATCTCGCGGAACTGGCAAGTGCCGACGCCTATGATGAAAAATACGTCAAATGGCGGCGCGAGGACCTACCCATCTTACCGGATAACTGGCGGTTCACCGTAAGCGGGGACAAACAAAAGCAGTTTGCTATTCTCCGCGCCCTGATGCGCCGCGACGATGTGGATGAAGTCGTCAACGCCTGCGACGCCGGGCGTGAGGGTGAGCTGATCTTCCGCACCGTGTACGACATGTCCGGCTGCTCCAAACCAATGAAACGGCTCTGGATTTCCTCGATGGAGGACGAGGCCATCCGTCAGGGCTTTACCAATCTAAAAACAGGCCGGGATTACGACGGTCTGCATCAGTCCGCGCTCTGCCGATCCAAGGCCGACTGGCTGGTGGGCATTAACGCGACGCGCCTGTTTTCGGTTTTATATCACCGCACTCTTAACGTCGGGCGCGTCATGTCTCCGACGCTGGCGCTCATCGTGCAGCGGGAAGCGGAGATTTCCGCGTTTCAGCCGGAACCGTTTTATACGGTCAATCTCGATTGCGGCGGTTTCACCGCAACCGGCGATAAGCTGAAAGCAAAGCCGGAGGCCGAGGCCGTTGCCGCCGCCTGCAAAGGCAAAACGGTTACCGTCAGGGCCGTGAATCGGAAAGAAAAATCCGAAAAGGCTCCCGCGCTCTATGACCTGACCACCCTCCAGCGCGACGCCAACCGAATTTTAGAATATACGGCTCAGCAGACGCTCGACTATCTGCAATCGCTCTATGAAAAGAAGCTCTGTACCTACCCCCGCACCGACAGCCGGTTCCTGACCGACGATATGGAAGGAACCGTCCCGGCACTTGTTTCCGTCGCCGCTGGTATTTGCGGCGCTGACGCGCCCGAAAGCCTCAACGCCGGTCACGTCTGTGACAGCGCGAAGGTCAGCGACCATCACGCCGTCGTTCCCACCTCCGTCGCGGGCAAAGCGGATGTTTCCGCGCTGCCTGCCGGGGAGCATGAAATCCTACGGCTTGTTTCCCGGCAGCTTCTCTGCGCTGTCAGTGAGCCGCACCAATACGCCGAAACCGCCGTCACTCTGGACTGCGCCGGGTATGGCTTTGTCGCCAAGGGCAAGACGATCCTCGTTTCCGGCTGGAAAACCTATTTGCAGGAACAGGCCGACAAGCCTTTGCCGGAACTGGCAGAGGGGCAGGACATCGCTGTTCCCTCTGTTTCCATCAAAGAGGGCAAAAGCTCGCCGCCCAAGCACTATACGGAGGATACCATCCTTTCCGCGATGGAGACGGCGGGTGCGAAAGAGATGCCTGATGATGCGGAAAGAAAAGGTTTGGGCACCCCCGCCACACGCGCGGCCATTCTGGAAAAGCTCGTTACTACCGGATTCGTGGAACGGAAAAAGGCCAAGAAAACCGTCAACCTCATCCCGTCACAGGTCGGCGTATCGCTTGTTACCGTTCTGCCGGAACAGCTTCAATCCCCGCTGCTGACCGCCGAATGGGAAAATCGGCTCAAACAGGTGGAGCGCGGAAAACTGGAACCGGACGCTTTTATGAACGGGATTTCTTCCATGCTACGTGAGTTGATAAAAACATACACGCCGGTCAAGGGCGCGGAGGTCCTGTTTCCCTCCGGACGTGAGATGGTCGGCAGATGTCCCCGCTGCGACGGCAGCGTAACCGAAAGCAAGAAAGGCTTTTTCTGTGAAAACGACGGTTGCCGATTCGGGCTTTGGAAAGACAACCGGTTTTTCGCCGCCAAGAAAAAGACGCTGACAAAATCCGTCGCCGCCGCGCTCCTGAAGGACGGGCGCGTAAGGCTCACCGGCTGTTATTCCGAAAAAACCGGCAAGACTTACGACGCTACGGTGATTTTGGAGGACACCGGGGAGCGCGTCAATTTCAAGTTGGAATTTGATTCGGGGACGAAAAAGCGTGGCGGATCATGAAACTTACCAAATATGAGCGGGAGACGATCATCTGCTACAACGAGGAAGAAACGACGGCCAGCGTCTATACGCACAATAAGAAACTCATTCAAAAGCTCAAACGCCTCTCGGGAAAATACCCCGACAAGGTAAAGCTGGAACGCCCGGAGCATCGCGGGGCCGTCAGCTATCTTGTCCCCAAACGCTGTGTTTCCGTCCGGGAACCGTACAGCGACCGGCGGCGCGAAGTCGACAGTTTACGGGCCAAAACAGCGAAAATACGCCCTCCCGACAGGAGCATACGCTCCGAAAATAAATAATGAGCGCGCTCCCGCATAGGTTTATCCCGGCCTGTGCGGGGGCGCACTTTTTTTAATTCTATGAGCTGTGAAAGGAGCAAAACTATGCCCGAAGAAAACAAGGAACGGCTGAAAGAAATCACCGACAGCATCGAACAGGGCATCCAAAACCTGTTTCAGAGCGACCGATACGCGCAGTACCTCCGTACCATGTCCCGGTTCCACCGTTATTCCGTCAACAATACCATGCTCATCTACATGCAGAAGCCTGACGCCACTCTTGTCGCCGGGTTTAATAAATGGCGCGATCAGCTCAGCCGGAATGTGATGCGGGGCGAAAAGGGAATCAAAATTATCGCGCCGACTCCGTTCAAAAAGAAAATCGAGGAAGAAAAACTCGACCCCGATACCAGAATTCCCATGCGGGACGCGGACGGCAACATCATCATGGAGGAAAAGGAAATCAAAATACCCATGTATAAAGTAGTTTCCGTTTTTGACGTGTCGCAGACCGAGGGAAAACCGCTGCCGATGTTGGCCAACGATCTCACGGGAAATGTGAAGCAGTATGAGATTTTCATGGAGGCGCTGCGGCGCTCGTCCCCCGTCCCGTTTGCTTTTGAAACGATGGAGCCGAACACGGACGGCTATTTCAGTGAAAAAGACCAGCGTATCGCCATCCGGTCCGGCATGAGCGAGGTACAGACCGTCTCCGCCGCCGTCCACGAAATCACTCACGCCACGCTGCATAACTATGAACAGGCTCGCCTTGCCGCCGCCAAGAGTGATGAAACCGCCGAACCGCCCAAGCCGAAAGACCGGCATACTGAGGAAGTGGAGGCCGAGAGCGTTTCCTATGCCGTCTGCCAGTATTACGGCATTCAGACCGGCGAAAACAGCTTCGGCTATATCGCTTCATGGAGCCGCGACAAGGAATTGCCGGAGCTGCGAGCCTCTCTGGAAACGATCAATAAAACCGCTTCCGGCCTTATCACCGACATTGACCGGAACTTCCGCGAGGTCTTAAAAGAGTATGATCCCGTTCTGGAGCAGTTTGCCGGGGACGTATATCAGTACACGGCCTCCGTGATGGAGCCGCCGTTTCCTTTGAATTCCATCGAGGAAGAAGTCCCGGCTACCGTGGGAGATTTGAAAAGCGGTTACGGAAAAGACACCCGTGCGGCCATTTTCAATGCTGCCAAGGTTGAGGGCGCAGCGTCCCCGGATGAGCTTCTGCGGCGGCTGGATGAAATCGAAAAGATCTACCCGCCGAGGGAAACCGAGGCGATATATTTGCTGGATAACGCCGCATACCTCTATTTGAAGGAAAACGAGGACGGGTACGGCTACACCCTTTACGATAAGGGAAGTCTGCGGGAAACGGCAAGCGGATTTGCCGACGAGGGCGTCAGTTCCATCCAGACCGCGTATCAACAGGCACTTGTCCTTGAAAATCTGGCTCCCGAAACCTCGGAAAAGGTGCCGCTTGACATTCTTCGGGATATTGCCGCCGTGCATGAACAGGACGTACAGGAATATATCCGCAAAAATAATTTGAGCATGGGGGATCATCAGAATCCCGTGCCGGAGGCACAAGATGCCCCTACATCTTCAAAAGAAGCCGGTATGCTGCCGGACGCACCAGAGCTGGCGCTCGACGAATACCCCATGCCGGATTCGGACCTGACCGTGGCCGATCTGGAAGCCTGTGGGTATCTGGATGGCGATTTGCTGCCGCTCTCCAAAGACCGGGCGCTGGAGCTTTTTGAGCAGGACCTCACTGTTTACATGATCGAGGACGGCGGCGCAAGCATGGCGTTCGACCCGGATGAGATTCAGGCCCATAGCGGCCTGTTCGCCGTGAGCCGCGAGGAATGGGAGGAAAACCGGGAGTTTTCCGCAGCTATAGAGGACCGGATGAAACATCAGGAACAGCGGGAAGCCGCTTTTTTAAACACCTCTCAGGACGCTTTCGCCATCTATCAGGTGAAGGGCGGCGACGAGTTGCGCGACATCCGGTTTGAGCCGCTCAGTTGGCTGGAATCCAAGGGCGTTTCCGTGGATCACGGCAACTATGATCTTGCCTATACCGCCCCGCTTACCGATACCGGCATTACGGATGAAAAACTGGCCGTTTTGTGGGACAGATTCAACAACGATCATCCCGCCGACTATCACAGGCCGAGCCTGTCCGTCAGCGACATCGTTGCGCTCAAACAGAACGGTGTTGTATCCTGTCATTACGTGGACAGCTTCGGTTTCAAGGAGATCCCGGCTTTCCTGAAACCGGAAAACTACCTGAAAAACGCGGAAATGTCGATGGAGGACGATTACGACATGATCGACGGCATCATCGACAACGGAAAAAATCCAACCGTTGCGGAGCTGGAGCAGCAGGCCAAGTCAGGCCAGCCGATTTCCCTTCTGGATCTTGCCGAGGCGTCGCGGAGGGAAAACGACGAAAAGAAGAAATCCGTTGTGGAGCAGCTCAGAAATCAGCCGGTCAGCCGGGAACATAAAAAAGCAGCGCCCGACAGAGGCGCGGAAATGGAGAGATAATATGTTTACCAACGATGAAATCAACCTGATGTGCATTTACAATACCGGGACGCGGGAGGGCCTGATTGCGGAACTGACGCAGATGCGCGGCTATCTCGGCGCGGCGGAAACGGAACTTCTGGCCCTGACAGATTCCGCGCTGGGAAAGCTTCGAAATATGAGTGATGTGGAGTATGCCGCGCTCGACCTGTTGCCGGATTTTGACGCAGAGTCTGAGTAACAGCCTTAAATCTTTGGTGACATTTCTCAGAATAAGGGTTATACTTAACAATGGTGATTTAAGCTGTATATTATTTATAATTTAATTGAGCGTTAGCTGGAATGTTATAGGCTTCTTACAGAAAACTTTTCAATTTGTGAGCTTTTTAATCAATAGAAAAAAGCTTGTATCTTTGCTAATTGTATGATATCTTTATATTAAATTAATAGAACCTATTCTCACCACCGGGTGGGATATTAAGGGTACTCAAAGCTTTGCCGTAGGTACGGCATACCGAAAGGTATGTTATAAGGCGAAGCTTTGAGTATCCTTTTTATTAGGTTCAAAAGGAGGAACGATATGCAAATCAAACCGTTCAAAGTGGAAGAGTGGATGAACGCCTATGAAGCGGATGCGCGCTTCAACATTGCTGAAACCTGCGTGGATTCTGTATCCTTGGATGAACTGTTCTCTCTGACCGGCGAGGACAAGGCGGCATTTCTGCAACAGTTCTGTGCCAAGCGGCTGACCTATGGTGATATCGAAGGTGCGCCCTTGTTCCGGCAGGGGGTATGCGGACTTTATAAAACGATTCATCCCGAAAACATTGTGCCAACACATGGCGCTTCCGGTGCAAACCATCATGTTTTCTGTTCAATGCTGGAAACAGGCGATCGCATTGTCAGTATCATGCCGACCTATCAACAACTCTACTCCATCCCGGAATCTTTTCAAGCAAATGTTCAACTGTTGCATTTGAAAGCGGAAAACGGGTATCTCCCTGACCTTGAAGAATTGCGCCGTCTGGTCACTCCCGGCACCAAAATGATCTGCATTAACAATCCGAACAATCCAACCGGAGCGCTGATGAGCCGTGAGCTGCTTCAACAGATCGTGGAAATCGCACGCGCAGCAGATGCCTGGGTGCTGTGCGATGAAGTGTACCGGCATCTTACTCAGGCAGACGGTTGGTGTGAATCCATCGTAGATCTTTACGAAAAAGGGATTTCTGTTTCCAGCATGAGCAAGGTATTTTCACTTGCCGGGTTGCGTTTGGGCTGGATCGCTACGCGTGACAGGGATGTCGTGCGCGCCTGTCTGTCCCACAGGGATTATAACTTGATCAGCTGCGGGATGTTCGATGAAGCCGTCGCCGGGATTGCTTTGAGCCACTCAGAGCGGCTACTGGAGCGCAACCGTGGGATCGTGCGGGAAAACCTGGCCGTTTTGGACAACTGGGTACGGCAGCAAGCGCATGTATCCTATGTGAAACCGCAGGCTGGCACGACAGCTCTGGTCTATTACGATCTGGATTTGCCCAGCCGCATTTTCTGTGACGAGATGTACCATCAGACTGGTGCCTTTGTTACACCGGGTGAATGCTTTGAAATGGAATATTGTATGCGCATCGGTTATGCCTGTGACCCACAGGTGTTGAAAGACGGCCTGCAGGCGATCGATGCCTATATTGAAAAGAAGCTTGCAGAAGGAGCTGCAGTGCGAAAGGAGTTGCATCATGAATAAAATCCGCATTTTAAATCAGCAGGAAGTGTCGTCTTTGCTGAACCTTTCTGACGCGATCGCCGCGGTAGAAAAAGCATACCGACAAAAAACAATTGGAGAAGGTTCACTCTGGCCGATGGTCTTTCATGAATTTGATCCCGGTCATGCCGATCTGGACATCAAATCCGGGGATTTGCGCGCAGATGGAATCTTTGGCTTTAAGCTGGTATCTTGGTTTGAAGCGAATTCTCAAAACGGTCTGCCGGAACTGTTAGGCACATCCATGCTGTTTGATATTCGCACGGGTGCACCCGTTGCCTTGCTCAACGCAAGCGCTTTGACCGGGTTGCGCACCGGCGCAGCGGCGGCAATCGGTGCAAAATACCTGGCCAGACCTGATGCGCACACATTATTGATGGCAGGCACCGGTTCATTGGCTCCCTATGTCATAGCCGCGACCCTGCTAGTATGTCCGAACATCCATTGCATACTTTTGAGCAATCCTCATCATCCGGATAAGGCTAAAGACCGGCTGGCAGACATCCGGGCGCAGGTAAACGGGCTTTTGCGCAATGCCGGAGGCAAATGGGAACACGAGATTTTAGCCATTGAAGATCTGGCACAGGCGGCTGCTCAGAGCGACGTGATTATCACAGCCACGCCGTCCCGCATCCCATTCTTACGCGCAGAATGGATCAGACCCGGCACACATATCAGTTGCCTTGGTGCAGACATGACCGGCAAGCGGGAGCTTTCCTCAGATCTGCTGAAAAAATCCATGCTGGTAGCAGATGACCGCGTGCAGAGCCTGAATGTGGGAGAAAGCGAAATGGCTGTTTCGGATGGCAGTATAACACCGGAACACATTTGTGGGGAGATTGGAGATATAATTTCCGGAAAGATCCCTGGCCGTACTGATCTTGAGCAAATTACTGTTTTCGACTCGACTGGCATTGTCCTACAGGACCTGGCCTGTTGCGCGGAAGTTTTACGAAAGGCTGAAGCCGCAATGATAGGAACCATGATTACTCTGTAATAGCAACGAATTAATCACATTGCGAAGAATTTCTAAGTAAGCGTTAAATTAGTGCGGATTTTTTATCAAAAGGGACAGCCTTCGGGCTGTTCTTTGGTACTATAAAAAGCGTAGATGTAAGATGCCGACGGGCGTTTCACATTTGCGCTTATTCTTTTACAATGAGGGAGTAATTGGTTCGGCGTGGCTGTTCTTGGAGCATAGCCTCCGACATAAAAACTGCCGGCCATCCCTTATTGTAAACATTCGATTAAGCAGGTTGAAACCCTATTGGGCTTTCGCGTAACGAACCAAACTGAATCGCAATGAGCGCAGATGGACAACAATTACAAATACTTATTCAGGAGGTTTGGAATGACCAGCGTAGGTATCGATGTATCAAAAGAAAAGAGCACTGTTTGCATTTTAAGGCCGTATGGAGAGGTAGTGGCATCTCCCTATGAGATACCCCATACCGAGTCGGAAGTCAAATCACTCGTAGACCGTGTTTGTTCCTTGGAAGGCGAAGTTAGGGTTGTTATGGAGGCAACAGGAGGTTATCACCTTCCGCTGCTGGCCTGTCTTAAGCAGGCAGGACTGTTTGTCAGTGTCATCAATCCGCTTATTATGAAAAAGTACGCCTCATCATCTCTGCGCAAAGGAAAAACCGACAAGCTGGATTCTGTGCGAATCGCAAATTTCGGTATAGACAACTGGTTTAAGCTGATTGATTATTCTGCTCCCAAAGGAATTTATGAGCAACTAAGAATACTCGGGAGACAGTATTCCCATTACATTACCATGAAAATAGAAAGCAAGCTGACGTTGACGGATTTGCTTGACCGAACTATGCCAGGAATCAAGAAACTCCTGAGTGGTAAGCGGTCTGAGGAACCCACTAAAGATAAGCTCTGCGATTTTGTTGAAGAATACTGGCACTATGACAACATTACGAAAAGGAGTGAGGCTCGGTTTGTCTGTGAATACTGCCGTTGGGCAAAAAAGAAAGGATACCATGCAAACGAAGCCAAAGCAAAGAAGATCTATGCTATGGCCCGCGATGGTATCCCTACTTTGCCTTCAAGCGCCGCATCGATCAAAATGTTAACGTTGGAAGCAGTGAGAGTCCTTAAGGAAATTAACCGAACTCTGGAAACCATTTTAACACAGATGCAGGAACTTGCAACCACTTTGCCGGAGTACGGCGTTGTGCGTGACATGAAGGGCGTGGGTAATGTCTTAGCGCCCCGGCTTATTGCGGAAATTGGAGACGTGCGCCGCTTCCACAGTGGCAGTGCTCTAGTTGCTTTTGCTGGCATTGATTCTCCACCATTTCAGTCTGGCGGCTTCACGGGCACACAGCGCAGAATCTCCAAGCGCGGTTCTGCACTACTGCGTAAAACTGGTTACGAGGTGATGAAATGTCTTAAATCTACAAAACCTTCTCAGGATGCTGCTGTCTATCTCTTTATGCTGAAAAAAGAGGGCGAGGGCAAGCCTAAAAAAGTTGCTAAAGTAGCGGCGTTAAACAAGTTTTTGCGTATTTACTATGCACGTGTGATGGAGGTTTACAGAAGCTAATTCTGTTCTAATCATTGATCAAATTGGTCAACTGCACTTATGCTGTTGGCCTGCTTTGCTATACATAAATGAAAAATTAAAAAATTTAGATCCTGCTTAAGAAATACTTGACTTTCCTTAGCAGGTTTTTTTGCCCAAAACACTGGAAGGAGGATTTTCACTATGCCGAGTAATGTGCAGGCTTTGGCACAGATGGCCGACCATGCGGCAACGCAGATCACCGCCAGTCACGAGAGCTGGACGGATTTTCTGAAAACCGCCGCGCGGCTCTATAAATACCCATACCATGAGCAACTCATGATCTACGCCCAGCGCCCCGACGCGACGGCCTGCGCCGGATATGAGCTTTGGAACGAAAAAATGCGCCGTTATGTCCGGCGCGGCAGCAAGGGAATCGCCCTCATCGACGCTTCCGGCGACAGGCCGGGAATTCGGTACGTCTTTGATATTTCCGATACGGGCGGCAGGGAGAATTCCCGCCGGCCGTACCTTTGGCAGTATCGCCCGGAGCATGAGGACGCAGTTGCGGCGGCGCTGGAGCAGGAATATGGGATTTCCGGCGAAAAGGGCCTTGCCGATCAGTTGGAGCAGATCGCCGGACAGATGGCAAAGGAGTATTGGGAGGATCATCAGTATGACATCCTCCACACCGTTGACGGCAGCTTTTTAGAGGAATATGATGAATTCAACATCGGAGCACAGTTCCGAAACGCCGCCTCTGTCAGCATGACCTACGCCCTCATGTCCCGCTGCGGTCTGGAACCCGACGAATCCTTTGAGCATGAGGACTTTCTGAGCATCTTTGATTTCAACACGCCCGATACCGTCGCCGCCCTCGGTTCGTCGGTCAGCGAAGGAAGTCAAAGGGTGCTGCGGCAGATTGAAGTCACCATTAAAAATTATGAACGCGAACATCTCGCGGAAAGGAGTGCCACACATGGAGAACAACCTGACTTACAGCCGGAACGGGGATTACCTGATTCCCGATCTGACGATCACGCAGCCGACGGAGAGCATCGGGAAATACGGGAGGATGCGGAAGAATTACCTGAAGGAGCACCGTCCGGTCCTGTACAGCAGCCTGCTGCTGTCGGAGAAGCTGTACCCGCACCTGTTGGAGATCGAGAGGACGGCGACGGCGCGGCTGGAACGGATGATGCCGGAACTGATGAAATCGGCGGGCGTGACGGAAAGCCTGAAAGCGTCAAACCCAATGCACTGGGTGGGCCTCATGAACAACCTCAAAGCGCAGGCCGAGGAAACGATTCTGACGGAACTTATCTACAGCTAAGTTTCTTCCCATCGGAGCAGGAACAAATACAGAAAATTGACGAAGCGGAGAGCGAAAAGCCCTCCGCTTTTTCCATGCCCACGCCGCAGAAGCCGGAAAAAAGCGGCACGGCCCAAGCCGACATTGACACCGCCCTTCAGGAATGGAACGGCGATATTGAGAGCAAACACGCCGTTGCTGAATATATGCGGGAACATGCCCGTGACAAGGACACGGCGGCGTTTCTGCGCACCGAGTACGGCGACGATCTTCCGGCCTTTCCCGTTACCGTGGGCCACACATCGACGGATTTGCCTTGGCCGAAGGTGCAGCGGCGCATCGCCCAGCTCATCCGGGAAAATCGGTTTTACACACAGGAAGAACAGCCCGTGCCGCCCGATCTGAGTGGCCAACCGATCACCCGCACCGGCGATACCATCGAGAACGGTATCACTTTCCATAATGTGGTCTTGACGCTTTCCGGCGCGCAAAGGGATGATACCCAGCGGACGATTCCCGACAGCGCCGCAATTTTATATCCTTACAAGGTGGGCGACACGGTATATCTGGACAATAAGCCCTTTGAGATCACCGACATCGGTACTTCCGACATCCAGCTCCGCGACCCTGCACTTGCCTATCCCATCTTTCGCGCCGAAAGCCGGGAGGACTTTGAAAGTTTGCTGCGGCAGGATTCCCGGAACGGTCCCATCACGGAATTTCTGGCTGCGGACTTGGAGCACACGGACGCCGATCTGCGGGAAGCCCTGACCTCCGGCCTGCTGGAACAGCGGGACAAGGAACATATCGCGGGATATTTCCGCGAAAACGAGGGCAACACACGTGTGGCCCAGCGCCTTTCCGAAACCTACGCCGGTACTTCCGATACGATGGAGCTGACCACCGGCGAGACGGCGGATTTTTTTGCCACCACCACGGGTTTCGAGATTGATATTCACGACAAGTACAACAGCCGCCGGAGCGCCCGGTGGGAAGAAATCGCCCCCATTCTCCGCGCTTTGTATCAGCGGGAGCAGGACGGTTTTTCCCATGAGCCGGTTTTGCGGGAGCCTGCCAATCTGGAGGGTAAGCCGTCCTATCAACCGGGCGATCACGCGGTGCTGGATTACGGCGGGCAGGAACTGTCCGGCACCGTGGGCTATGTTGGGGATAAGGACGTGCGCATCGACACCGGCCCCTATTCGTGGAGCCATGAGGTTGTCAGCCGGGACGCCTTTGAAAACGGCATCCGGCAGGACGAACGCAACGCCTCTTTATTTACACCGGAGCAGCCCGCCGCCGGAAATTTCCGCATCACCGACGATCATTTGGGAGAGGGCGGCGCGAAAACCAAGTACGGGTACAATATCGCCGCCATTCGCACTTTGAATACCATTGAGGCCGAGGGCCGTACCGCGACGCCGGAGGAACAGGACACCCTTTCCCGGTACGTCGGCTGGGGCGGCATCCCGCAGGCGTTTGACCCGGATAACACTTCGTGGTCAAAGGAATACACTGAACTGGTCGGCGCGCTGACCGCCGAAGAATACGAAATGGCGCGGGCCTCCACGCTAAACGCCCACTACACCAGCCCGACCGTTATCAAGGCCATT
This sequence comes from Oscillospiraceae bacterium, assembly GCA_022483045.1. Taxonomy (NCBI): domain Bacteria; kingdom Bacillati; phylum Bacillota; class Clostridia; order Eubacteriales; family Oscillospiraceae; species Oscillospiraceae bacterium. The sequence goes on from JAKVOA010000001.1 coordinate 1,815,038, forward strand.
TATGAGGCCGTGAAAAATCTCGGCTTTCAGACCGGCAACATATTGGAACCGGCCTGCGGCGTCGGGAATTTCTTTGGGTTACTTCCCGAAGAACTGTCTGGAAGTCATTTATACGGCGTGGAGTTGGACAGCATCACGGGCCGGATCGCCAAGCAGCTCTATCCCAACGCCAACATTACCGTGGCGGGCTTTGAAACCACCGACCGGAAAGACTTTTTCGACCTCGCCGTGGGCAACGTGCCGTTCGGCAGCTACAAGGTTTCCGACCGGGCCTACGACAAGCTCGGTTTTCCGATTCACGATTACTTTTTTGCCAAAACACTCGATCAGGTGCGACCGGGCGGCGTGATCGCGTTCGTGACCAGCCGCTACACGATGGATAAGCAGTCCCCGGATGTGCGGCAGTATATCGCCCAGCGCGCGGAGCTGCTGGGAGCTATCCGGCTTCCCAGCAACGCTTTCAAAGCCAACGCCGGAACGGAAGTTACCACCGACATCCTTTTTCTCCAAAAGCGCGACCGGCCTATCGACATTGAACCCGATTGGGTGCATCTCGGACAGACTGAGGATGGAATCCCCGTCAACAGCTATTTTGCCGACCACCCGGAAATGGTGCTGGGAACCATCCAGTGGGACGATAAGATGCACGGGGATAAAAAGGAAACGACGTGCGAACCGTTGCCCGACGCCGATCTTGCCCAGCAGCTCCATGAGGCGGTTTCGCACCTTCAGGGGCGGATTGCTGAAGCGAAGCTGCCGGATCTCGGTGAGAATGAGGAAATCGACGATTCCCTCCCGGCAGACCCCGAAGTGAAAAACTATTCCTATACCGTTGTGGACGGCAAGGTGTACTATCGGGAGAATTCCCGCATGGTGCGGCCGGAGTTGAACGAGACGGCCAAGGCCCGCGTCATGGGCATGGTGGAGCTGCGGGACTGTGTGCAGAAGCTCATCAACCAGCAGCTCGACGAATACGCTTCCGACGCGGAAATCCGAAACACGCAAGCGGAATTGAATCGGCTCTACGACACTTTTTCCACAAAATACGGCCTCATCAACTCGCGCGGGAACAGCCTCGCGTTTGCGGAGGATTCTTCGTACTATCTGCTCTGCTCTCTGGAAGTGATTGACGAGGACGGCAAGCTGGAACGCAAGGCCGACATGTTCACTAAGCGCACCATCCGTCAGCGGAAAATCATCACTTCCGTGGACACGGCATCGGAAGCTCTCTCGCTCTCCATCGCGGAAAAGGCGCGGGTGGACATGGACTACATGGCTTCCCTCACCGGCAAAACGCCGGAGGCGCTGGCTGACGAGCTTCGGGGCGTCATTTTCCGCGACCTTGGTGAACAGGGCCCGGCAAGCGTTCCGAAAGCCTTTTACAAGCTGGACAGCATTCCGTTTGTTACCGCCGACGAATATCTTTCCGGCAACGTGCGCCGCAAGCTGCGGCTGGCCAAGGCTCTGGCGGAAATGCGGCCCGACCTTGCGGAGAAAATCGCCCCCAACATCGAGGCGCTGAAAGCCGCCCAGCCGAAGGACCTGGACGCCTCGGAGATTGAAGTGCGGCTCGGCGCGACCTGGATCGACAAGGGATACATCCAACAGTTTATGGAGGAACTCTTAAACCCGCCGTCCGGTGTGCGTGACGGCATCCGGGTGAACTATTCCTCGTTTACAGCGGAATGGGCCATTTCGGGCAAAAATAGCGTCGGGTACAACAACGTGGCGGCGTATGTCACCTACGGCACCGACCGGGCCAACGCCTACCGGATTCTGGAGGACAGCCTAAATCTCCGGGACACGCGGATCTATGATACCGTGACCGACCCGGACGGCAAGGAGCGCCGCGTGCTCAATTCCAAGGAAACGACTCTCGCCCAACAGAAGCAGCAGGCTATCAAGGACGCTTTCCGCGACTGGATCTGGAAAGACCCGGAGCGGCGTCAGACCCTGACGAAAAAATACAACGAGCTGTTCAATTCCAGCCGCCCGCGTGAATACGACGGGCGGCATCTTGTATTTCCCGGCATGAATCCCGAAATCAAGCTGCGGGAGCATCAGCTCAACGCCGTGGCGCACCAGCTTTACGGCGGAAACACCCTGCTTGCGCATGTGGTAGGCGCGGGCAAAACCTATGAAATGGTTGCTGCCGCAATGGAGGGCAAACGATTGGGGCTGTGTCAAAAATCCCTGTTTGCCGTGCCGAACCACCTGACAGAGCAGTGGGCTTCCGAATTCCTGCGACTATATCCCTCGGCCAATATTCTCGTCACCACCAAAAAGGATTTCGAAAAACGCAACCGCAAGAAATTCTGCGCACGGATCGCCACCGGCGACTACGACGCGATCATCATGGGTCATTCGCAGTTTGAGAAAATCCCCGTCTCGCTGGAACGTCAAAAACGGCTGATTCAGGAGCAGATCTGGGAAATTGAAAACGGGCTGGAAGAACTCAAAGACAGCGGCGCAGAGCAGTTTACCATCAAGCAATTGGAGCGCACGAAAAAGGGACTTGAGGCCCGGTTAAAACGACTCAACGACAACTCCCGCAAGGATGATGTCGTCACCTTTGAACAGCTCGGCGTGGACCGCCTGTTCGTGGATGAAGCGCACAATTACAAAAATTTGTTCCTCTACACGAAAATGCGCAACGTGGCGGGCCTTTCCACCACCGACGCACAGAAATCCAGCGACATGTTTCTGAAATGCCGGTATCTTGACGAAATCACGCACAGCCGGGGCGTCGTATTTGCTACCGGGACGCCGGTTTCCAACAGTATGACGGAATTATATACGATGATGCGCTACCTCCAGTACGAAACCCTGAAAGAGCGTAACCTCATTCATTTCGACTGCTGGGCCTCGACGTTCGGGGAAACCGTGACGGCCATCGAGTTGGCCCCGGAGGGGACTGGCTACCGGGCGCGGACGCGCTTCGCCCGATTCTACAATCTGCCAGAGCTGATGCTGCTGTTCAAGGAAGCGACGGACATCAAGACCGCCGACCAGCTCAACCTTCCCACGCCGAAAGCCGTATACCACAACGAAGTCGCGCAGCCCTCGGAGATTCAGAAAGAGATGGTTAAAAAACTCTCGGAGCGCGCTGCCGCCGTCCATTCCGGTGCCGTTGATCCTACCGTGGACAATATGCTGAAGATTACGTCGGATGGGCGCAAGCTCGGCCTCGATCAGCGCGTCATCAACCCAATGTTGCCCGACAATCCCGGCAGCAAGGTCAACATGTGCGTCAACAATGTTTTCCGATTCTGGCACGACGGGCAGGACAAAAAGCTGACGCAGCTTATTTTCTGCGACATTTCCACCCCAAAGAGCCGCGCCGCCGCGAAGGAGGAACGTGCGGTTCGGGCCGGTGGGAAGCTCGCGGTCGGCACGGAGCTTCACGCCCTTCAGGACGCTACGCCGGATGCCGACGCGCCGGAACCGTTCAGCGTTTACTCGGACATCCGGGATAAGCTTATCGCGCGGGGCGTCCCTGCCGGTGAAATCGCGTTCATCCATGACGCCGATACAGAAGTGAAGAAAAAGGAGCTGTTCGCAAAGGTGCGCGCCGGACAGGTACGCGTCCTCATGGGCAGCACCGCCAAGATGGGAGCCGGGATGAACGTGCAGGACCTTTTGATCGCCTCCCACGATCTGGACTGTCCGTGGAGGCCGGGCGACCTGGAACAGCGATCCGGTCGCATTATCCGGCAGTACAACACCAACCCGGAAGGGCATATTTTCCGTTACGTCACCGAAGGGACATTCGATTCGTACCTCTGGCAGACTGTGGAAAATAAGCAGAAATTCATTTCACAGATCATGACCAGCAAAAGCCCCGTCCGCTCCTGTGAGGATATTGACGAGACGGCGCTTTCCTACGCGGAAATCAAGGCGCTGTGCGCCGGGGACGAGCGGATCAAGGAGAAGATGGACCTCGACATGGACGTGGCCAAGCTGAAACTCATGAAAGCCAACCATCAGAGCCAGCAGTTCCGGCTGGAGGACAATCTGCTCAAATACTTCCCGGAGGAAATTGAGCGGAATAAAGGGTTCATCAAAGGTTTGGAAACGGATATGGCGACGCTGGAGGCGCACCCGCATCCGAAGGACGGATTTGCCGGGATGGTGGTGCGGGGCGATTCTCTCACCGACAAGGACAACGCCGGAGCCGCCATTCTGGAAGCCTGCAAAGAAGTCAAGGGATTGGAACCGATGGAGATCGGCAGCTACCGGGGCTTTACCGTGTCGCTGTCCGTGGAGGGGTTCGGACAGGATTTTATCCTTACCCTTAAAGGACAGATGACCCACCGTGTTACGCTCGGCAAGGACGCGCGCGGCAATCTGATCCGTATCGACAACGCGCTTTCCGATATGCCGAAGCGGTTGCAGAATGTCCACGCCCAGCTTGATAATCTTCATTCGCAGATGGATGCGGCAAAGGCCGAGATCGGAAAGCCATTCCCGCAGGAAGCGGAGCTTGCGCAAAAGAGCGCCCGCCTTGCGGAGCTGAACGCGCTGCTGGACATCGACAGCCGCACCCCAGCCCAGCGGCAGGCGTCGGAGGTTCTGGAGAAAAGTGAAAGGCCCTCTGTGCTGAAAAACCTGAAAGAGCCGTGTGTCTGCGGAACGGGCAGAAAACCAAAACACGAATTGGCCCGATAGAGAAACGGCTCCGGCACGGAATTATTTTGTGTCGGAGCCGTCGTTCCGGGAAGCAGCGGCCTTTGCCCTGCGTTTCTGCTTTTGTTCGGATTTCTTTCGGCGTTTTTCATCTATCTCATGCAGCCAAACGCTGACCGGCGCTTTCCACGGTTCGCTTTTATTGGGGATGTTTTTGACAAGACTACGTGGGTTCAGACCGAGGCGTTTGGCAAGATCAATATCCTCATTGTTTAACCGGCATTTCTTTTTCGCGTCCTGCCACATCTGTTCGCTGTATGCCATTTTTCACCCCGCTTTACTCTAAAGATTTTATCACATATTACTTGATTTTGAAATCAGGAGGTTTCATATGAATACGATACCCGTCTACAAATATCCGGCGACTTACGCCCATGAGCATAATGAACTGGAGATTTACCGTGCGTCCCACAAGGCGAACATTGCCTGCCGGGATGCCATCGACGATGCTATCCGAGACAATTACCGAAATAATTGTCTCGGCAGCGACAGTGCAAAACAGGTCATTGCCGAGTTTGGATTTGACCGCACTCTCTATGTGCTTGCGAACACTGTCCGCGAGAAAGATTGGGATGGGCGCATTGACCGCAGAAATAAGGATTGGGCGCGGACAATTCCTGTCTTTGACGATGAGAACGGCTTTGGGGATAATCGAAACCTGGAATTTATCGTAGATAGAGCGCATCCCGGTCTGTTAGACCTTTTCATCAATCAGGCGCGGCGCGAATACCTTCTGACCCAGCCGCTGACCAAAGAGGACATTCAGTCGGAGGCCACGCGGCTGCTCCGGCGTCTGCAATCCGAACGTGAGCCGAACAGTCCCAGCGGTACGCATTTCATGGCGCAGATTTCGCCGGATTTTCTGATCCGCGCTTCCACCAAAGATCAGGACCGGCTGTTTGCCATGCTTCCGTTCAAGTCCCTGTCATTTTCCACGATCAAAGACCGGAAGGGAATTTTCGCGTTCATCCAGAAGGATGAAAACCGCGACCAACCGCTTCGCCAGCGCAAGCCGTCCGTGCGGAAAAAGCTGCAAAAAACACAGGCCGAGCCAAAGCCGCCCGCCTCATCCAAGGGCAAAGAAATGGAGCTGTGACATGGCGAATCGCAACCGGAAAATCCAGCTCAAATTCCGCGTCACTCCGCAGGAGCGTGAAATGATTGAACAGAAGATGGCGCAGCTCGGCACGAAAAATATGGCGGCGTATCTCCGCAAAATCTCCATCGACGGGTATGTGGTGAAGCTCGAACTGCCAGAGCTGAAGGAGATGGTTTTCCTCCTGCGCCGGTCCAGCAACAACTTAAACCAGCTTACCAAGCGGGTGCATGAAACGGGGCGCGTTTACAGCTCGGATTTGGAGGATATTGTCCAAAATCAGGAACGGCTGTGGCAGGCGGCAAATGATATTCTCGCCGTACTTGCTAAATTAAAATAGGGGCGTATGCCCCGCTGTTTTTTGCCGCATCCTTGAAAAAAACAGCAAAGGCGTTATAGTAAATTATAAAGGGGGCCGATTTATGAGGCTGATACTGAAAATACTCGTCGCTCCGGTCATTGTGGTTCTGACCATTTTCGTCTGGATTTGCTCCGGTCTGCTGTACTGCTCGGCGTGGGTGTTCGGCCTTGCGGGAACGGTCCTCGGCATCTTCGGTGTGCTGGCACTGATTACTCATCAGGTAACGAACGGGATCGTCCTGCTGGTGATGGCGTTTCTCGTCAGTCCGTTCGGAATCCCGATGGCTGCGGCGTGGTTAATCGGCAAGATACAGGATTTGCGGTATGCGATTCAGGACCGGGTTTATGATTAATGCAGAGAGCCTGTAATTAAAAGCGCGGAGCTTTCTTGGAAGTTCCGCGCCATTTTACCAATTGTAAGGAGTCTAAGTATAAAACATAATGGGAATTTCTCGATCAACGACTGTAATTCCAGGCTTCTTATCTGTTTTGACCTCTGGGTAATATTCATATCTCAGGAACTTGTCGTCCTTATTATATCTGCCTAAACTTGACCATCTGTATCGTCCTTTTTAATCGTTTTCTCTACATAGTCCAGCATGCCTTCCAATGTGTCGTGGTAGAACATCTCCGCATCGTCTGTTTTCTTTGCGATGAAAACATAGCCGACGTTCTCCTTTTTCTTATACACGACAAGAATCCGTTCGCCCTGCTTATTATCGTAATAGGCATACTTCTCAGCGCCGTCTGTGTATTCAGCGTGATATTTACCCTTGAGCTTTGCTTCCTCTTTCAATTCTAAGAAGGCAAGTATCTCTTTTTGCGCTTCATGGATAGCGTCTAGTTTCTTTTCAACTGCCATAATAGCTACTGCCATACAAAGCATAGTTGGATCAAGTGGTATCTGCGTCATTCTAGCAAGACCGCCACCAACGCTACCGTTGGCTGCTTTAAGATTACCAATAAACTGACCTCCACTTTGAAACATAGTCTTTCCCGCAGTATTAACAAAGTACAGACCACTTTGTCCAGCACCACTCACTGCATAGCTTACAAGCTGTGTTAAGGGTTGGAAAACTACACCCAATGCAACTGCTTTCTCGATAGGAAATTTCTGCGTTTCAGTCATATCGATATTCATTTTTACAAGCTCTGACGGAGGATAATATTCAACATCGATCATTGCTTGCACAAGTGCATTTTTATTTTCCATTATGGTTTCCTCCCATATCAAGTCTATAACAGCGCATGCAAATTTCGCGTTTTTCTCTGACATCTATCCTGACCACACGCCGAGCACCGACATCAATATCGTCCACTCGCGCCCGAAATTAGCCCTCTGGACTGATTCCATCAAAGCGATATTTTGGCGGTTTCGACTCACCGGTTTTTTGCCCTCAAGCCCCGAAAGCACCAGCATTATCGGGCTTTTCGCACATCCGTCAGTTTACCCTAGACATCAATACCACGCACTCAACGTG